>JAGDMJ010000038.1 GCA_017860555.1 Bacteroidota bacterium | reverse complement strand
AAGGGCAATTCCTCCACCGGTGCCCCGGTGAGGATCAGGCCATCGAGCGGGAGCTCGGCGATGGCATCATGGAAGTTGACATAGTATCTTTGCAAGTGCGCTTGATCGCTACTCTTATACTTATGTCCTTCAAGCCGGATCCACACGGGTTCAACCTGGATCACCGAGCGCCCGAGGGGGTAGAGTAGATGGAATTCGTATCTCTCAGCCTGGGGCATCAGGTTGATGATGCCAATCCTCAGTGGGCGGATATCGGCCCTGAGCGCTTGTTCGATCGAAAGAAGCGATACCCGGCGATCCAGGAGTGCCTGGCGTGCCGGATAGTGGGATGGGATTATGACGGCCATAGGTCTCTCGTTATGTTAGCTCATTCCGTGAGCGATGTGGAGAATATCGGTGAGGAGTCCCGACGCAGTTCGTCCGGCCCCGGCGCCGCCTCCTCGAAGTACCAGGGGGCGCTCATACAGGCTGCTGGTGGTCAATGCAACGATGTTATCATTTCCAGTCAATGAGTAGAATGGATGGGAAGAGGGGATTTCCCTTACACCGATCCGAGCGCCCTCTGCGCTATATTGTGCCACATACATCAAGCGGGCTCCCCGCTTCGCGGCTTGCCTGGACGCTTCGGCGTAGTGCTCGTCCACGCTCTGGATCCCTTCGAGGAATTCGTCCACGCTCCCATCCCCGTCCAGGTGGGGGGGAACGAGCGATTCTATTGCCACGGCTCCGAACTCGAGCGGAATGCCGGCCTCCCGCGCCAGGATGAGCAGTTTCCTCCCGGTATCGATCCCCCGGAGATCAACGCGCGGATCGGGCTCGGTGAAGCCCTGCACCCGGGCAGAGCGGACCGCTTCGCTGAACTTTACTCCCTGGTGGACCTCATTGAAGATGAGACTGAGCGTACCGGAAAGGACCCCCTCGATTCTGTGGATGGTATCCCCGTTGTTCAGGATCGAACGCAAAGAGTCGAGGATCGGGAGCGCCGCCCCGACGTTCGTGCTGTAACGGAATTGGGCGTTGAATTTCCGCATCGTGCCGCGGAGGCGATGATAGAACTCCAGCGAGCAGGTGTTGGCCAGCTTGCTCGACGTCACGATTGATATACTCGACTCAAAAAGCGCGACGTAGTGGTTGACAACCTCCTGGGCCCCGGTGCAGTCCACGACGATCGAGTTCGCAAGATTCATCTCCCGCACTCTTTGCATGAACGCCCCGAGATCCGCTTGCTCGCCGGTCTCCTGGAGTGTCTGTCTCCAGTGGGAAAGATCCATTCCATCCTGGTTCAAGAGCATACGCCTTCGGTTGGTGAGGCCGACAACCTTCATATTAATGTGCAGAAGGTCTTTGGCGTAGGCCCCCTGCTCACCAAGCAGATCGAGCAACGCGCCGGCAACCAGACCCGTACCGATGACAAAGAGGTGCACGGTCTTGAACCTGGACAGGAACAGGTTGTCGTGCAGAGCGTTCAGTGCCTTCGTTTCGGATGCGCGCTTCACGACAAAGGTCACGTTCAGCTCCGAGGCGCCTTGTGCGATCGCGCGGATGTTGATGCCATTCTTGCCGAGAGCCTGGAAGACCTTCCCAGCGATGCCGGGAATGTTCCTTGTTTCTTCTCCTACCACGGCAATGACCGAGTAATCATCCTCAAGCGTAATGTCCATGATCTCCCCCGCGAGGAGTTCCAGGCGGAACTCCAGCTCAACAGCTTCCTTCGCGTCAAGACGCTGGTGGGGGAGGACTGCGAAGCAAACGCTTTGCTCGGAAGAAGACTGGGTAATGAGGATGACATCGATCTCTCGTTCGGCCAGGGCGCTGAAGATCCTCCCCGCGATGCCGATGGAACGGATCATCCCGATCCCTCGCACGCTGATCAGGCAGACATTGTCGATGGAGGCAATGCCCTTGACCGTCCGATCCGACACCACTTTCTTTGCAGTGATGAGCGTCCCAGGAAATTCGGGTTGGAACGTGTTCAGAATGCGGAGGTTGATTCCCTTGTTCATCGCCGGGAGCATCGTCGGGGGATGGATCACCTTGGCCCCGAAATGTGAAAGCTCCATGGCCTCTTCGTAGGTGATCGTGTCAAGCGAAAAGGCGTTCTTCACTTTGCGCGGATCGGCTGTCATGACGCCGCCGACGTCGGTCCAGATCTGAATCTCGTCGGCGTCGAGGGCTGCTCCCAGAATGGCGGCGGTATAATCGGAGCCTCCGCGGCCGAGCGTGGTGGTCTCTTGCTGCTTCCCGGATCCGATGAAACCCGTGACAACGGGGATGTCGGTGCGGTCACGGAAGCAGTTGAGGATGTTCCAATTCGTCAGGTCGAAGTTGACCCTCGCCGACCCATAGTTGAGGTCCGTGGTCACAAGTGTGCGGCTGTCCACATAGGTGGCCGGCAGGCCGTGCTCGCTGAGCACCTCGGCAAGAATGCGGCAGGAGAGTTGCTCGCCGAAGCTCATCGCATAGTCCAGCGTGCGCGGGGTCAGCTCGCGCAGAAGGAAGATCCCGTGAACCAGGTCACGCAGTTCGGCAAAGAGACGCGATACCCACTCGGCGACCTGCGTGCTCCTGGGGGAGGAAAGAAGGCGCGCGACGGTCTCCATGTGGCGTATCTCCAGCGTACGAAGCATGTCCTCATAGGAGGCATCATGCACAAGCGCCCGCTTGCACACATCAATAAGTTGATCGGTCACCCGCTGGAATGCGGATGCCACGACGCAAACAGGGCCATGCGTGCTTGCGGCGTTGCGGATGATCGAGACCACCCGCAGGATGCGGTCCGGGGCGCCTACGGAGGACCCGCCGAACTTGAGTATCATCATATTGACCTCGTCTCTCCGAAACGAAGAAACCCTGCCAAATAGCAGGGTCTCGTACTCCAACGGAGAGCTATTTAGCAATTTGTTTAATGTCGCTGCAATTTGCCGTAAATCACGACATCGAAGTATGTGGATTCAATATACGCCAACCGGACCTTATTGTCAAGCTGTCTGCAACCACCGCGCAACCGGTGCTCTCATCCGCATAATTCGGGGAATTTTCTTATCTTTCGCCCAGTTCTTTGATACAAAGAGTCGGATCAACCGTTCATGGAAAGGTCACGCCATGGATAACAAAGAGTTCAGTTTCTCCGAGTCGGCCGAGCCCCACCGCGAGCGCACAAAACGCTTGCTGAAGCAGCATCCCGAGGTCAGGACCCTCATCGGGCGCAATCCGTTTTCCTTCGCCTTGATCCTGGCAATCGTCGCAATGCAAACCGTGTTTGCCTATCTGCTGGGCAATCAACCCTGGTGGCTTGTCATCATTGTTGCCTATGCTGCAGGTGCATTCGCGAACCATGCGCTGTTCGTGCTGATCCATGAATGCGCGCACAACCTGGTCTTCAAGAGCAAGGCCGCCAACATCTTGAGCGGGATCATCGCTGATCTCCCGATCATCGTGCCCAGTTCCGTGTCCTTCCGGAGCTACCACCTTAAACACCATTCGTTCCAGGGAGACTACGACCTCGACGCGGATCTTGCAAGCAGATGGGAAGCACGGCTCATTGGATCCACGTTCGCAGGGAAGGCGCTCTGGCTTCTCTTCTTTCCGGTGTTCCAGGCGCTCCGCCCGCCGCGGCTCAAGGAGATCAAATTCGTCAATGGCTGGACCGTCGTGAATTGGGTGGTGGTTTTTGGGTATGATGCGGCGGTGATCGTCCTGTTCGGGCCGATGGCCTTCCTTTACCTAGCTCTTTCGTTCGTTTTCTCCATCGGCCTCCATCCGCTCGGGGCGCGCTGGATCCAGGAGCACTATCTGACTGCGGCGCCGCAGGAGACGTACAGCTATTATGGCCGCCTGAACATCCTCGCGCTCAACGTGGGGTACCACAACGAGCATCACGATCTGCCGTCGGTGCCCTGGAACAATTTGCCCCGGCTCAAGGCAATCGCTCCGGAGTTGTATGATCCCCTGATTTCTCACCGTTCGTGGGCCAGGCTGCTCTGGCGGTTTCTGACAGACCCGAGCCTTTCTCTTTTTTCCCGCATGTTGCGGAAGAATCGGGCAGGACTGGCTGTGCAACAGGAAGTATAGGCCGGCAACCGGAAAGGGCAGCGGGATGTTTCTGTGAAGGGGGACTGAAAGCGGCTTTCGGTTGACCCCCGATGACATTGCTGAATTGAACGCTCTCTCCCTCCAGGGAGCGTCTGATCCCTGGTATCCCGAACCACTGACGCTGAGAGTCGATGGTCGGTGGTGGTGCATGCCTCTTCGTTCCTGGGCGCGGTCGTGGGCCGGATCCTGGTTTTCCTGATTGGTATCGATCCCGCGAAATCTTGTAGGGCGTCGGATTTTTCCCTATAATGAAGCACCGGTCAAATCCATTGCAACGAGGCGACGCATGTCCAGATCTCTGCCGTTGGTCATTTTCTGTCTCATCCTCTCCATTATGACGAGCGCTTTCGGCGCCGAAGTACCCACGGGTGTCCCCATAGAGAATGCCGGCTTTGAAACTTCCGTCGATGGTGCCTTTCCCGCACACTGGTCATTTGAAGGGAAGCCACTTGCCGGGCCCGCGGAGGCGCGACTTGACAGTCAGGTGCGAAGGAGCGGCACCTCCAGTTTCATGATCAAGATACCCGCTCCCGGATCCGTGACGCTTGCCTCCGCGGCCCTGAACCTCGAGGTGGGAAAACTCTACCGGCTCTCATCATGGGTTCGCAGCGATCGGGCGTATGCCGATCCCCAGGGGCGTTACCCGACTCCCGTCGCGGCAACCCTCAGCATGGGGTCTTTTCCCTTTACAAATAGTGCCTCGGCTGCAGGAGGCTCCTCGGAATGGCGGAAAATCGAAGTGCTCTTCTTTGCCACGCAAAGCAAAGACCGCGCACGACTGCATTTTGGATTCAATGGGAGCGCGACGGGGACGATCTGGTTTGACGATGTTGCGTTGGAGGAGGTCACGGACATTACGCAGTACATACCGGCGGAAAGCGTGCGATGGTACGGTCCCGCATTCCGGTATAACGACCGGGGATGGACATTTGTGCACATTGAAGGGGAACCGTATACGCGTGGCGTGCAATACGGACACCTCCTCTCCAAAGAAATTAGTGCGTACATCGAAAAGCTTGCCGTCGGAGCGAATACCGACGATCCAAAGTCAGGGTGGGCCAATATGCGGACGCTGACGGACGCATTGTTCCTCCGAAAATATGACGAGGAATACCTCGTCGAAATGCAGGGGATCTGTGACGGGGCCGCGAAAACGGGTGCCATGGTGCTCGGCCGGCCGATCGAGATGCTGGACATCGTTACGATGAATTCGTCCGTTGATCTCGGCCAGCTTGGCGGAGCACTGGCAAAGACCGCGACGCCGTTGAGCGGCAGGACGTTCCATGCAGACGAAGATGAGGTGGCCGCCTCCGAGCGGCTCCACAAGTGCTCATCGTTTCTGGCCAATGGCTCGGCGACGCGCGACGGGGGAATCGTCTTCGGGCAGCTCTTCATGTGGAACGGCTATACGGGAGTTCACTGGAGCGTGATCTGTGACGTCGTGCCATCGAAAGGACACCGGCTCGTGTACGAGACATTCCCCGGCGGTATTCATTCAGGTGCCGACTTCTACTTGAACGATGCCGGGATCATGATCGGCGAAACCACAGTGATGCAGACCCCGTTCGACGCCGACGGGACGCCGCAGTCTTCCCGCATTCGCAAAGCAGCGCAGTACGCCGGGAACATTGACGAGGTAGTGAAGATCCTAACGGAAAAGAACAACGGCCTCTATACCAATGACTGGCTGATCGGCGACGCGAAATCGAATGAAACGGCCATTCTTTTGCTGGGGACGAAGAAATGGCGCCTCTGGCGAAGCGGGAAACAGGACTTCCCAGGTGGAACCACGGACTTCTACTGGAGTGTGAACAATGCCAAAGATCCGGAGGTGCGCAAAGAGTACGTCCCGGATCTTGCGAATGCTCCGGTCGACGTGGTCTTCGGGAGTGTCAACAGGGACATCGCGTTCGTGAACTTCTACAAGGAGTTCAAAGGCAAAATCGACGCGACGGCCGCATTTAATGTCCTTGCGTCGTCGCCCATCAATCGCCCTCATGCGTGCGATGGCAAGGTCACGACAACCGAGATGGCGAAGCATCTGATGTTGTATGCGCACTTCGGCAAGGTGACTTTGCGCGAGAAATTCCCGGAGAAGAATAGCAGGTTGATTCAGGATCTCCCCAATGCAATTCCACATCTCTCGCTTGGCTATGCGGCGTTCAGCCCCGTTTTCGTCGTTGAGAAGTTGAAAGAACTGCGGAAGCGCCCCGCCGATCCCCCTTCCCGGCCCACAGATGACCTGAACGGCGCCGGAGACCTGGTGACGTTCGGCAAGTCGATGCTCTGGCATAACACCGTGTACCCTGCAACGGACGGTGACAATTGGTTTGTGAGTGGAAGCGCGGCTTACTGGAATGTGCTGAATGGCCTTCCGAAGGATGGCCGTGCCGCATTGACGACTCTCCGCGAGCACTTCTCAGATATGAACGCGCGACTGCTCTATTGTACTTCGCGTGAGGGCGGACTCGCGGCGGTGAACGCGAAACGCGATTACTCCGAATACAAAGACTATGTTATTCCACGTATACGCGGAACGTTCCTTCTGCATCAGTTGCGACTGCTGATGGGCAACAAGTCCTACTCGAACCTGATGAACGCTATCCATGACCGTTTCAAGAATTCACCTCTGACGACCGCCCAGTTCATTTCCGCTGTAGAAAAGGCGGGGATAGACGACGGGATCGTCAGGCAGTGGCTGGAGCGCGAGGGGCTTCCCGCTCCCGGTGTCTCTGCGGAAGTGCTTCGTGGGGCAGACGGCTGGGCGGTCCGACTCTCGATCGTCCAGAACGGGCAGACATATGCATTTGCGACGACGGTGGCGATCGAGACCGCGAAGAACACGTACTGGCAGGTCGTACGGGTCGACAGCGCGAAGCAGACGCTCAATATTGTATGCAAAGAAGAGCCCTTGCGTGTACGGTTCAATGCCGGGAATGACATTCCGGTGTCCCGGAACGACTACTATGTGTTTCCGAACATCTTTGACGATTTCCGGCAGGCTCTCATTGTGTATGGTACCACAATGCAGATCGAAGCCAATCATACGTTCGCATTGCGGTACCAGACGCTTCTTGCCGACCGTTTCACCGAAACCCTTGCACCTGTCCGGAAAGACTACGAGGTCGGCAGGGACCAGTTTTCAGATCACGACTTCGTCCTGCTTGGCGGAGCGGCAGACAACAATCTTGTCCGTCAGTTCGCAGACACGCTCGGACTGACGCTTGGCCGCAATACCTTTGCGTGGCAGGGGAGGACGTATGGCGATCCGGACGAAGGAGCTGTTCTGGTCTACCCAAATCCGTACAACCCCCGGAGGGTGGTCTATCTCGTCATTGCGAATAGCGCGCTGCAACTCTACCAGATGACGAAAGTGTACCAGCCTGTCCCTTCATGGGCGCTTTTCAAAGGGGAGCGTGTCGTGGAAAAAGGGTATCATCCAACGGAGGGCTTCGAGATTGAACTGAAGGACCAGAGGGTGACCGGGCTCCAATAGGGCGTAGGAGTCCACCTCCACCGCCGGGTGGTCCAGGATTGGCGGAGTACGTCGGGCGATGGAACGCCTCATGTTGGCATCGACTCCACAAGCGAAGCCGCGGTTGCAAATCTGCAACATTTTGATGATATTCCTAAAATTGGCAGCACAAATGACGGGAAAACGGGTGATCAGGGGCTGGGAAGCAGACACCCAACGATACTATTGGTAAATGCGTTCAGCACTGCAGGGCAAGACAGCCATCATCACAGGAGCATCAAGCGGCATTGGCAAAGCCACCGCGTTGCTGATGGCGCGAGAAAAGATGAATCTTGTTCTCGCAGCGCGCCGTGCCGGCGAGTTGAATGAGGTCCGCCGGGAAACGGAAGCAAGGGGCTCACGTGTCCTGGCGTGTCCCGCAGATGTGACAGACGCGGAGCAGGTCCAGGCGCTTGTGGAAAAAGCCGTCAGCCTTTTCGGCCGGGTGGACATTGTCGTGTGCAGCGCGGGACAGCTGTTGCGCCGTCCTGCGGTAGACCTGACGATCGGCGACTTCCGGCATATCATGGAAGTGAACTTCTATGGCTCATTGAATCTGATCTATGCCGCCTTGCCGGGAATGTTGGAGCGGAGGAGCGGACACATCATCGTGGTGTCTTCAGTCGATGGCAAGAAGGGACTTCCGCCGGACACGGCCTACGTGGCATCGAAATGCGCCGTGAATGGCTTCATGGATGTCCTTCGCCAGGAGCTTCGAGGCACCGGGGTGCATGCCTGCACGATCCTGCCGGGCCGTGTGGATACGCCGATGGTGAAGGGAATTCGATTTCCCCTTGGTTCACGAGGGATACCGGGGGATCGTGTCGCGCGGTCGATTGTCCGAGCGATCAGAAAAAGGCGCACAGAAGTGGTTGTACCGTATATCGGGCCCAAAACCCTGATCGTGGCGAACAGCTTTTCCCCGAGGCTCGGGGATTGGCTTGTTCGCCTCTTCAAACTGGAAGGGGTGGAAGAGGGGAGCGACATGTCTCACAATGATATCGGTGTATGAGCATCGACGAGTCGAACCAGCGCATCCCTGAGATCATGACCAGCGGGGCCATCCGGGCCATGCTCGGAATCGAAAAGACCGTCCCGCTGTCGCCGGACGCCATGGCGCAGAGCCTCCGGGTTACGTTCTTCCCCGGGGGAAAAATGACCCCCCGCCTTGTGGCATTCACCGAAAAACTACGAAACGCGCTTCTCCTCTCCAATGTCGAAGTGTTGCCGTATGAACAAGCGCTCTCCGACCGGCGTCGCAGCAAGGTAAAAGAAGGGATCGTGATCATCGCCCCCGGAGATCTCGAGACGGGCAATCTTCCAGTTGATCATCTTCCGAATCTTCGCACAAATACGGTGGTGGGTATCGTTGAAGGTCCATGCCCGGCGGAGACGATCGAAGGTGAGCAGTCGAGGTTGAACTCGATCGTGGAGATGCTGGCATGGAACATCTTCCAGGTGGCAATCTATGTGGAAGAGCACACCTGGACCATCTGTACGATGAACGGCGCGATCATTCATTGTCCGGATCCCTCCGCGTTTCAATCCGATGTGTTCTCCACGCTCGTACCGAAACTTGCCGCACCCGTGGTGCCTCCTCACGCGTCCGACTTCGACATGCATGAAGGATCGCTGGACCTCTATTCGAACAGGTATCGCCCGTACGTGGATGACTTTGAAATGGCTGCACCTTTGTGGGCCGAGACGGGTCTGATGCTCTTTCATACGTCACTGGAATCGCTTGCGTTCCGGAGTACGTACTACAAACGAGTGGCGGCGGCGTACCTTGACAGGCGGTCGGGGATGAGCTACGGGTTCTTGTCGCGGCAGATCGCGGTACCCGTCATGAAGGCTCAGGAGATTCATGCAAGGGACAGAATTGCCGGACTTGCTGAATTGGAGGAAAAAGGCTTTGTCCGGGTGGAAGGGCGACTTCACGTGCTTCTGCATCTGGGCTCCAGGCGCTACGTCCTGGATGTGCCCCCTGTACACGTCCTGGCGACTCGCTCGGGGTGCGACAAGGCCCATATCAAAGGGCATCGCGATCTCATGCTTCTTGGCCTGACGTCGGGAGCGATCTCCGTTCAGACTCCGCCGGCTTCGGACGGCATTGATTTTCGGCCTTCGTACGATACGCTGACCATCCTTGCGCACGCGCTGGGCAACGCTCTTATCGCCTCATTGATGGTGGGCATGGATGATCCCTCCCCATTTTCCCCTATTCTTACGCGCAATGGAATGGCGCTCGCTCACTGGCATGGAGATGTGAACAGGGAGATCTTCCCGGACGGGATCACGGTTTTCGGAGAGGAGAATCCTCCGGTCTCCTGTTCAACGCATCAGGCGGCAATGTACACGCTTCGCGGGAAACTCGAAGGCTTCTCGCGTCAAATTGCCCGACAGAAATCCTATCTCGGCGATATCCATATCGAACCGCACCACGGCGTGAACGTCACGTGGCCGTCCCTCCTCGGACTGGCAAAGCGCCTGCTGGCTCGAGACGGCAGGCCGGACCAGTATGAAATGCCTGAAGTGCTGACAGGTACCACGTTTCCTCCCGAGAGTCGCTAGCAACTTCGGCGCTCACGCCCATCACATCGCAGTAACCTTCATTCCGGTCACCAGTGCCAGGGCTCCAGTTCCTCACAAGACGACGGATATTGAACCCCGAGATCTGACCCCAGCAAACGGGATCGGATCGATGCGGCGCGATCAGGAATGCCTCTCTGGAAAAGGATCTCGAACGGAGGGCAGACTGTTACCGCTTCTTCTGGAGCTCCGCAAGTTTTCGAAACATGCTCTGCTCCTCCGCACTTAACTGCGTAGGAATTTGCACAACTGCCTTCGCGTATAGATCGCCAAAGCGTTCCTCCTCGCCATAGGACGGCATCCCCAGTCCGGTAAGCCTGAGCATCTGTCCGTTCTGAGTTCCCGGTTGTACATCAACCTTCACGACGCCCTTCAAGCTGTTCACTTCAACTTTTCCCCCGAGAACCGCTGTATACAGTGGAACAAGGAGGTCCCGGAAGAGGTCATTCCCCTTCCTTTCGAATTCCGGATGTGGAAGCACCCGGATGGACAGGTAAAGATCTCCCGGTTGTCCGCCTCGCGAGCCTGCAGATCCCTTCCCGGCTAACCGCAACACCTGTTTGTCCTGCGCTCCTGGATTGATGCGAATCCGGATGGTCTGGCCGTTCAGATCGAAGAGCTTCGTTGCGCCATGGTACGCCTCTTCCAGGGTCACGGGAAGTTCCGCCTCAGCATCCTGTCCTTTCCGTGCCGAAGTCCTCCGTCCGCCCCCCATTGTTGGGCCTCTACCGAACAACGTCTCAAAAAAGTCGCTCGCGCCCCCACCACCAAAAATGTCTCCGAATTCAAATGTGCCGAAGCCCTGAGTACCGTTTCCTGCCTGACCGCCACGCTGTCCGGCGTACCGGGACCAGTCGAACTGGCTCTCGTTCCCTCCTGACGCCTGGTAGTGGCGCCAATCCTCCCCAAAGGCATCGTACTTTTTCCTCTTCTCAGGATCACTCAGCACCTCATGGGCTTCGTTAATCTCCTTGAAGCGGTCTTCCGCCGCCTTGTCCCCTTTGTTCTTGTCAGGGTGGTACTTGACGGCCAGCTTTCGATACGCCTTCTTGACCTCGTCTGTGCTGGCCTTCTTGTCAATGCCCAGAATCTTGTAGTAGTCCTTGTAGGTCATTTGCCCCGCGCGTTGTCAGTGTTCAACATGCCGCCTGAAATCATCGTTCCGACGCCTAGAGTGAAGACCTTAGATTGCCGTCCTTACTGCGCATCATCAACAATTACGGAAAACGCTTGATTGCCATTGTTTTCGGCCTTCTCTATCATGATACGGAATTGGAGAAATGCTGTCAAACTGCACGGCGGGTACCTATGGATGCAAAAGTCGACATGATGAAGCAGGCCAGGCCCATTCCCCGGGCGAGGACATATGCGCGGCGGGTTCAAGATCTGTCAAGGCCGAGAACGATGGTGCCCTTCGATGGATCGAATGAGCCGGAAGTCTGCTGTATCGATTGCGGGATAATCTTGGAGCGAAACTCTATCATGTGGTGGGACAACGACACGTGCAAATGCTGCCATGAAACACGCTAACGCGGCACGTGCTTTGCGTGCATTGCTGGTGCGTTCGCCGGAGCCTTAATCGGGACGATAATTCCGGCGTGCGAAGTCGATGGCCTGAGGACAGGGTGCGTGAGCGAGGAATCCTATCCATTGGGATGAGGTGGCGTCGCCGCAACGAGCAAAGGAAATGGCGAAGCGGACGATGGGATGAAAATAGAGATGTTGCTCAACAGAAGACAATAGACCGGTCGTCGCACCGACGCCCTTTTTTTCGGGTGCGCATGTTTGAACAAAGTCTACAACAACCGCATGCGTGAGACCATATGGCTCCGGATCGGTCTGCGCGTGGCTGCACTATCGCTTCGGGAGTACTCTGTACTCGTCGCCGGTAAGCCCGATGCTGTCCAGAGGAATGGGCTTGAACCCGAACTTGAATGCGGGCGAGCCCTCGTCAAGGCGGAAGTCACCTCTGGCTGGATCGCGAACCCCCGGGTTGGACGACATGAAGAGATTGCCCACGAATTCTTGCTTGACGGCGGGATCATCCGCCGTGAGCGCGACGAAGCCCTCGCGCGTGTCAATATCCAGATAGTACGGGTCCCATCCCGGCTGCCCTTTCGCTCGCCTTCGGCATATGATGGAATCGGCGATGACATTGCCGGTCATCGTGACTGCCGAGGAGAAGTTGTAGTCGTGGAAGTCGTGCAGGTCGATCCACCGCCCTCCCCATGAGACGTTCCGAACGATCCGATTGTTCTTCGGGACAGCCGGACTATCCGCGTAAAGCCCGACTAGCTCCGGATAGCGTGTGCTGTACGGAGGCCGGTCATAGTGGACCGAATCCATTAACTGAAAGAGTACCGGGTAGCCACCGTTGAAGTAGTAGCCGGCCCAGCTCAGCCCGCGTGCGTCCACGTGGACCGAGGGCGCGCATTCAACATAGAGGTTGTTCTCAAATGTGTTGTCGCGTCCACCCCCGATCATGCTTGCCCTGCCAGCACGGTAGAAGACATTTCCGAAAACGGTGAACCCGCTGGAGAAATCGTCCAGGTAGACGCCCATGACGCCGTGCAGCCCCGGGCCGAGCAGGTGGTGGAAATAATTGTACCGGATCACATTGCCTCGCCAGGTCCAGTCGCGCCCCGTGTGAAGCGCGCCGGCATCGCCGGTCTCCTGGGTGACATGATGCACTTCATTGTATTCCACGAGATGCTCATTGCCGCGGAGGTAGATCGCCTCAAACGGAGCGTCATGAATGAGCGAGTGATCAAGCCTCTGGCCGACACCGTCGATGTTCACCGCATATTGTCCGGTCCGAAGCCAGGTGCTGTAGTGGTGGATATGATTGTTGCTCGCGTAATTGCCTCCCGCGGCCAGTGTCTTCCTGTCCCCTCCTCCAAGCCGTATGCCTCCGAGGGCAACATCGCTGATGTCGCACCCGCGTACCC
>JAGDMJ010000037.1 GCA_017860555.1 Bacteroidota bacterium | reverse complement strand
CACCATGGGGCTTCCGAGAATCACCGGGCCTCCGACGTGCGGAATGGGGGGGAGGGCAGGCGTGACCATGGGGCAGACATGCATGTCTCCCATCCTTGCCGCCGGCATCCCGCCGATGAGCACCATCGGAAACCCGAGGACGATCGCACCGCCATGCGCGGTCATGTCTCCCATACGTGCTGCTGGTTTACCCATAAGCGAAAATCCTTGCCACAGATGAACATAGATAAATCCACCCTCACCCCCATCATCCCCCTCTCCCTCCCTTGGCTTAAGGGAGGGAGAGAGGGTCTGGGGGAGTGGGTGGGTTCTCCCAGTTCCTCAATTGATCATTACCGGCATTCCCTTGATCGTGTTCGGCCCCGAGGACTGGATCGTCACCATAGTACCCTTTACCTGGTTGTTGATGCTGCCTTCTGACGTGACATTCATCGCGCTGATCTTGTGGTCCATGGAGGCTTCCGATTTGATGTTCATGCCTTTCTGGCTCAGGTCCATCGAAGCCTCCTGGGAAATGTTGCTCGAAGCCTTGAGCGACAGATCCTTGTTGGCTTTTGCATTGATATTGTTGGCCGAGACAGACGTATCGCCCGATGTTTCGATATTGAGCTCGGTAGCCTTGATGCTGATGGTCCCATTCGGCGCGTGCATGTCGATGCTGCCATCCGCGGTTTCGATGACGATCTTGTTGTTGCTGATGTCGATGATGAGCCTGTTCTTCCCATCGGCATCCGTCAGCGTGATACTCTCGTTGTCGTTGCCGTCGCTGATGGTCAGGTAATGCCCGTTCACGCTCCGGGCGGTGATTTCCTTGTTGTCGTCGTCCAGGATCACGGTATGGCCTTTGACACTTCCCACAAAAATTCGCTTGTCCGCGTCGTCGAGCACGAGTGTGTGCCCTTTGGACGTAACGATCCTGATCTCATCCTCTTTGTCGTCCAGAACCGCCATATGCCCGTCGGCGGTTTTGAGTCCGACTTGAGTTTCGCCTTTCAAGTCTTCCATGATCAGCTCATTGCCTGCCGCGCTGCGGATGATGTTTTGCGACTTGTTTTTCGCGGCGACAGGTGTGCTTTGCGATGGATTCGGGACAGAGGAGAGACCAAGAGGGCGGTCCACATTGCCGTCGACGCAGGCCCAGACCAGTTCCGTGCCAGCATGGACGGGGAAGTGCATCCCGTAGCCGGAGCCGCTGTACGGTTGGGCGAGCCTGATGGCTCGTGATGCTTTGCCCTGTCCAGCGCTCGTGAGGTCAAAGGGCATTTTCACCTTGTAGCGTCCTTCTTCGTCGAGGTGTGCATACTCGCCGCCGGAGCTCTCGACCCGTGCGGTCATGATCCCGGGGATGCGCGGCTCGGGAGTCAGCCGGGGAGGGCGGTATTGGACATCGGCAGGGATACAGGTGAACTCGTTGCGGTAGACCGGAACGGCTCCGGCGCCGTTGCCTGCGTGTCCCATACCTGCCGCTTGCGAGCCATAGTGGGACACCTGGGTCAGCAAATAATCGCCGTTCAACGCTTCTCGATAGTGCTTCGCCAGTGCGAACGTGTGTCCCGGGTGGAAGCCGCGGCAATTGCCGGCCCCGGTGATGATACGGCGGGAAGCCTCGATCTCCTGATTCCGAACTTTCGCCAGCGCCTTTCCCTGGGCCGCGGTCTTGAAGTGATCGCCATAATCATAGTACAGGCCCGGACTGTCCTGATTGAGCTGGGATTCCGCTGAAAGGGATGTCTCCGGGGTCCGGTAGTTGTAGTCCTTCAGGATGACTTTCCCTGCCACTACTTTTTCGTGCCAGGACAGTTCATGGATGGTTTCCTCGTCGTTTGGCATGAAGCCTTGTCCGACAAACGAGTCGATCTCATTGGGCTCATCGATCTTCGGATACTTGCTGTTGTCGTCCGTCATGACGAGAAGGTCTTTGCCGTCTTTGTGTTCGAAGAAGTATGAGATCCCTTCGTATTCCATCAGACGGCTGATAAAAGTGAGATCTGTTTCCCGGTACTGGACGCAATACTCCCGTCGTTGGTACGTGGACTTGAGGTCCAGCCGAAAGTCGTTTGAGTGAAGCCCGCCGTTGTTGAGGACATCCTTGATCATATCGGGCACGGACATGTCCTGGAAGATCCTGCTTTGATAATTGAGTGAAAGCCGCCAGAGGCGGGGAACAAGGACTGCGCGATAGAATGCATAGTCTTTTCCCCGCCCGATCTCTTCGAGTTCACAGAGGATGCCGTGAAGCTCAGTGCGCTCATCATCCCGCAGGATCATAAGCTTGGCGGGCTGGTTCAGCAGGTCGGGCAGGTCCAGGTCATTCTCGACCGGCGAGATCAGGCTCAGTTCGAAGCGGTAGAGCTGCGAGAGTGTCTCGTTCCCATAGAGTTCCAGCAACTCGAATGTGTTCTCCGGCTGGCCGCCGATCTCGAACCAGAATTGAGCTTTGGATGGGTTGTATGCAGCCATGTCTATTCCTTATGGGTTTGAAATTTGTCGAGCAGCTGATCTGCGTCCGACTTCGCCTTTCCCGGTCATGCCGGTGATCTTCTTGTAGGAAATATGGTAATGTGCGATCGATCCCGTTGGGGGCTCGAACCCGTCATAGCTTCGTTCCCCTTTGCGCGCCCGGCGGCGCCACCGCGAAGGGAGGAACACCCGTCGAACCCAGTCCTCCCGGTAATACCAGCCGCTGTTCCCCGTTCTGTTCGCGAAACCTTTTCTTCCGCTCAAACCAGTCGATGGTCGGAACCTCGTTCGCCTGCCAGGTCTTGTTCTGCAGCGAGACATCGTTGAACGTGGGGCTCACGCCGAAGACCCTGCTCCAGATCACTTTTGCCTGCATCGAGAACCGGATGTTCGGACCAATATGGCCTCGCAAATCTTCCGAGGTCACGGTGAGGACCGGTGCACCCGCGCTCTCCGATGCGCTCGTCCCTGTCTGGATCCGGGCTGTGTGCATCATGCCGAGACTATGCGCCACTTCGTGTGCGATGGTAGCTCCAACTTTCCGGCCCATGACCTGACACGCTATTCTCAACTCGTCGAGGTTCTTGAATTTCCGGAAACTGCCCGTGCCAGGATCGTCGGTCACGATTTTTCGAAAAACATCGGACGTGATGGCAAGGGGCTCCCTTAAGCTCTTCGTCCCTCCGCCGATGGGGGGCCGGTCATTGAGGAAGACCTCCCGGCTGTTGATCGTGCTCCTTATCTGGGCGGGGGCAACCTGTTCGTTGCGAGCGGCTACGCTGAGCGAGCTGTTATGGGCTGCATAGAAATTCCAGAAACTCGTCACGAGGGGTGTATTTGCGTTCAAGAGTTGCCACACACCGCTACGATTGGCGAACCGCGCCGTGAATTCGCGCACGAGCTGGGCTGCAGCCTGCTCGTCCTGCCAGAGCGCGGCGACTCCCTGAAACCCGGCATCAAGAAAAATCTCCACAATCCTTGCAGGAATCCTCGTGCGCAACTCCTGCCTGCCAGTACTGCTCACCACATCGGGTTTGTCGGAGGGAAATGCGTTCTGGGCGAACTTCTGGTCCGGGGCAAGCCCGTCGAGCAGATCCGTCATGAGAATGATACGCATGGTGTTTGCCGGATATGGCGTAAAGCGGACCGATGAATCCGCGGCGACGATTCCGGGGTCAAGCACGATCTCATCGGGAGTGGACTTGGCGGCGTTCCTGATACCGACCGGCAACAGGTAGTCCTCCTGGACCGCGATATTGAAACCGACGATCTTTCCCGAATAGGTGACCTTGTTCTGTGATCCCGCGATCGTGCTGGTAGTGGCCACAGTCCTGACCGCCGCTTCACGGTTGGTGAGCGTTCGCGTCATGGAGCGCGCAATAGTTCGAAATCCTCCGGTTGCTGCCGTGTCCGCAACCTCCGCAAGAGCCTGGAGCTCGAGGAAATCTCCTTCGGATCGCACGTCCGTGTGGAAAGGCAGCCAGACCACGAACTGCCTGTTCACGAACGTAAGTTGAACGAAATCCACACCAAACATGCATTCCGGGTCAAACCCAAAGACCTCACCGGAGTGTGCAGGATCGGTCGGTTTCCTGAGGATCTCAAACGTCACCCTGTCTGATGGTTTTGCTTTGGGATCACGGTGTAACTTCCCGAGGAAGGTGGCAACCGTTCTCTCCGGTGCCTCAGACGCGCCTGACCCTTTCCCCGTAGCTGGGATCTCCACGATCCTGACGCGCCCATCGGACACGGCAGGGAGGGTGGCCTCGTCCCCCACGATCAAGAGCCCGATGTCCGTCCCTCTTGGTATGGGCTGCGTGTTCGGTTGCCACTCAAATTGGATCGGCATGATGTTCGCTCCTTCCGTCAGGGCGTCGTTGGGTTGTTCTTCTGAATGCACTTGTCCAGTTCTACACCCATACTGTTAAGGAGCTTCTCTCCTGGTTTTCCAATGGGGATGTCGAGCGCTACCATGGCATACCTGAGCCGCTTGTTGGTCACACTATCCTGGCGGGAGATCAGCACGCAGTCGAAGAGCATCCCATCAGCAATTCCTATCTTTGCGAAGACCCTGTCATTGCTCACGATCCGGCCGTCGGAGATGAGCCCGTTGCCCATCCAGCTCCCATACCCATCAGAGGCGAAGACATCCAGGTGTTCGTTACGCAT
Source organism: Bacteroidota bacterium (assembly GCA_017860555.1). Lineage (GTDB taxonomy): Bacteria > Bacteroidota > Ignavibacteria > UBA10030 > UBA6906 > JAGDMJ01. The sequence goes on along the minus strand of JAGDMJ010000037.1, from coordinate 8,961 downwards.
TTCCGCCGAGGCTTCCTTGTTCACCAGATTGTTCTGGCCCAGCAATGTCAGAAGGGCTGCTGCCCCCGCAGCCGTTCCACATTGCCTGGTCGGGTTCTTTTTGTCACGATCGCCAACGGGCGCGGGCTGCCAGAGAATGCTGAGCGTCTTTCCGCCCGCGATGGATTTCGGGTAACTCCCGCCCAGCCACATGCCCCCTCGTCTCTTCGGATTGTACAAGTCTGATTGCCAGAGCGCGGAGTCCAGGTACAGGTACCCGATGCTGGTAATACAATCGTGCGCGGCACTATTGTCTGAATGCCGCGTCATCAGTTTCAGTTTCTTCCTGAATTCATCCGTGAACGCGATGACGAGTTCCCCCGAACCATTCTTGGTAACGTTAAAGATCTGCTCAAGTTTTGGCCCGCCGACCTGAACCTTCCTGGTAGAGATCACAGTGCCTTTTTCATCCTTTTCAACCGCCTGGCATTCGAGGCTCATCTTCTGTTGGTTTTTCTTTACCAGGCTTCCATGCAATTCCAGCTTCGGATCGCCGGAGAAAAGTTCTTCGGGCTTGGCGTTTGCCGGATCGACCTGTGAAAGGCTCCAGTAGTCGCGCGCCGCCTCAAACAGGCTATCCTTGTCCTTGATGTCGAGGTCCCTGGCAAAGACCTCGAGGTCGAATTTTAACTGATAGGCGCCGTACATCACGCTCATCTTGCCCGAACTGCCGATCGTACCGTGCCCCAATTCTTGATGGCCGGCGAAGTGGGGTGAATCCAGCTTATCCGTGAGATCCGCCAGCGCGATGCGGAATTTCTGGAATTCCGGATGCTTGTCAAGCATGTCCTGCAGGATCTGTTGCAACGCATCGTTTTTCTTTACGCTGTCCCGGGTCCAAAAACCGGGGTTCAGCGCACGAGGCTCCAGGAGCAGGTTAAGAGGAGGATCGCCCACACCGGTGAAGTGGAGCAGATGCGCGAATGACTCGAGCTTGGGTCGCTGCTGGACGGTGTTGGGTTGTTGCCCGGCAGCTGCGGCACTCTTGACGATCTGGTCGTTTACTCCCACTGCCAGTCCTTTCAGCTTCCGTGTCTTGCCATGAGCGCCTGACGAGTTGCATCGTCCAGGTCGCCGCTTTTCTTGAGTCCCTGGTCTGCCTGGAACTTGATCAGGGCCGACTTGAATTCCTTGTTCGGGTCACTGTTTACGTCCGCCAGGAAGTAACCGAGGTTCCTGAGCCGCGCCTTTGCCCCTTCGACCCCTTGGTCATTGGTGTCAGGCGTCAGGGGGTTGAGGTCCCCCACTCGAAGGACCCAGCGATCATCCTCCACATGCAGGGTCAGCTCGCGCGCATCTACAGGTATCTCTTCTCGCACCAGACCCGCCCCATTGGTTTTGCCTTTTACCTCGCCCCCTTGGAACTTGAGCGTATACTCGGTATTCGTCCGGGGTAGCCTGTCCTGGCCCAGCAGGAGAATGCGGATCGGTTGAAATCCCTGCCTGGTTCGGGTGATTACCGTTCTCCCGTCCAGAGGCACCTTCAAGTGCGGCTCCTTCGGAACCTCGGGGATCTGGACGATGTCGCCCGGTTGCAGAACGTGCGGATTGGGTCGCTTCTTCTTCAGCTCCGTATTTGCGGGGTCATCGAAGATCAGCCGCCAATTCGGGAATCCATGTTTCTTTGCGATGGAATAGAGTGACTCCCCCTGTTCAACGCGATGTGCTTCAGACATAGATGTTCAATGCTTTGTGATCCGTTAAGTTGGACGTTTGAATCGCCCTGGTGCTGCACTGCTCTCGTCCAATGCAGCCTTATCGCTTCCTTCTTCATCGGGAGGGAACTCGTCCACCGTCGCAAGCGGGGACCTCGGTTTGCCCGGCGCCTCATTGCCGGCAGACGCCACCTGCGTGGGAGGTTCCTCCTCGGGGAAGTGCTCGTCACCTTCGAACGCAATCCGTACTTCTTCCTCTTTGAGCGCGAACCATCGCGCCACTCCATCGGCATCCGTCTGCGCGGGCTCTGTCGCCCCATCCGCCGTGACAAGATTCATCCGAATATCCGGAAGGGGATTGCCCTTCGCGTCGAGCACCTGAACTTCCACAAAGTGCTCCGCGTCCGTTCTCGCGCCGTGGATCCTCATAAACCATGGGCGATCCTTGTGCAACTCCACATCTGTCATGTAAAACGGCTCGACAATCTCGACGGCCTGCCCAACCGTGATCTCATAATGATCATCAGGAATGTTCTCGTGCCTGAGGACGCCGTCCGTGTCGGTCCTGGCAGTGACGCTGAATCCTTTCTCTAGACCCTTGAGAGTGTACTGAGTGTCAGCAAGCACCGTGGTGAAGGTGTCGTTGAAGAGCTTCAGGAAGACGAAGCAGAGGACCTCCACAGCCTCACCCCGCTCACACGGGGAGTCGGAGGTCTGGCGGTCATAGAAGCGGCAGGCATACGTCCCTATCATGTCCGGCTGCTTCTTTTCATCCTTGTGCTCTCGACGTGTTTCCTGGTTGCTCCGACGATCCTTTGCGTTCGCGAAAAACCGTTTCTGACAGCCGGTGATTCCCTCTTTGACGGTGGGACAGGGCCATTTGGTCGGATCAATCCGCGTCTCGGGGGGATACAAGAGGATCATGGTCCGTCGGTTATCACGGTTTTCTTCGTTGCGAGCATCCTTGTTTGCCTCCCGGTCGAAGAACGCCTTCTCATCGCGAGAAAAGATCATGAGTGGATTGAACTCGCTGCACCCCTGAAAATCCCCCTTGCCGTCTTTTCCTTTTCCTCCTGCGATGAATTGCTCGGGTGTCAGTTGAAAATTGTTTCCATCGTCATCTTTGCAGATGGCATCCATGTAGAGTTTTGCGAGGACGTCGAAAGTCCCTGCCGATATCTCTTCCTTGGCATCAAAACCTCTGGTTGGAAGGCCATTCGCCTCTTCAAAATCCTTCAGGGCGGTACGTGTGCCTGAACCGATCTTTCCATCGGCGTTCCCTGCCGGCGTCGGCCCGACGAGATTCAGCATGACCTGGACGGCTTTGACGCCCCATTTGTCCTTCCCTTGTGTGTCGTGGTGGAAATACAGGTCCTTCCACAACTCCACGTCCCGAACCAGCAACCCGAAGATCGCCTGCGCCCTCCGGCCGCTCAGGACCTTGTTGTAATCGTCTTTGCCCACCGGATCGGTATGCCCGAAGAGGCTGAGCTTGAAACCTTTGCGCCTGTCAAGCAACTTCTTGAGAGGGTCCACATCGATCGTCGTTCCTAGCGGCGTCACAAAGGAGGAATCGAATTGGAAGTGATTGTCCTCCATGGTGAGGCACCCCTTGGGCAAGATCCCCATCCGGATGGTGTTGAACTGTCCATCCGCAGCAGGGGCGATGAGGACCGGAGTCGTATCACCCCCTGCGGGTGTCGCGGTCGACTGCTCTCCAGGCTTCGTCTCCTGATTGTCCCCGTCAGCCATAGAACCACTCACATGATAGAATGGACATCCTCATTTGTCCGTAGCAACTCAGCATCCGTGGATCTCCATGAGCTTTGCCTGCGTTTTTGGTCCGCACTTGCCGTCCACCTGCAATGCTAGATCGCATTGAAATTCCTCGATAGCCGACCGGAGAAGCTTTTCGTCCACCTGGTCCAGGGGACCTGCAAAGTATCCAAGGTTGTTCAAGCGGGCGATCTGCCCTGTCTGCTCGTCGACGGGATCGAGATGCCCGAGCTTGAGTGGAATGGCAATTCCCTGAAGTTGATTCCCCTCCTCCTTGACGACCAGCTGAATGGACTGTGCGGAGGGGGAAACCTCAAACTCGAGGACCGCGCTCGCATCTGTCGTCAGATCCTCCGTTTTGCCATCAACGGTCACCTGACACGTTGCATTGGCCAGGGGCTCTCCAAAAACCTCCTCCAGGACGAGCCTCAGGAGCATCTTGTCCTGTCGCACCTTGAAACGCGTCTGTTTCCCCGTCTTGATTTCCGCCTGCTTGGACTGTTTGTCGGGGATGAAGACCTGATCTCCCGGCAGGAGGATGTTGGGATTCTTGCGCAAGTCCCGCAGGGCAGCATTGTTGTCATGTTCCCAGATCGTGGAGTAACTGGCGAACCCGTAATCCTTCGCGATCACGCCGAGGTATTCGCCTTGTTCCACCGTGTGATATTCTGCCATGATGGTTTTCTCGTTCAGGCCAGATCCCATTCCGTGGCGTCGAAGTCGGGGAATGTCACTTTGCAGGTCCCCGAATCGATGTCGCGCACTTGTGCGATTCCATTCCCATCCAGGCGTCCGGTTTTTTTCTTGCCGTCCGGCAATTCGATGACGTAGCGCGCGTTGGGAACAGGCCGGTCTCTCTCATCCACGAGCTCGATTCCTACCCATGTTTTTTCTTTCCGGAGCGGTTCCTGAGTTGGAGGAAGCTCTTCGGCAACCGCCTGTGCTTCCTGGCGCGGCATTTCGAGAGTGGGCAGAACGCTCACGTGCGGCATGCGCATCAGCACGAGCTCGCCGCGCCGGAACGCTTCCAGGATCTCGGACTTGACGAAGCGATGCAACTCCTGTCCCTGCAGCCTTCTCGCCAGCAACGCCGATTGGCCGCGAAGGCTTTCGTAGATCTCGAGCACACTCTTGCGGGTTAGCGGGTCCGTGAGCCAACGGTCAAGCTGTGCCGACAGGTATGCGCCTTGCTCCTCCTGACTCACCAGCGAACGGGGGGCGATGATGCAGATTTCCGAAAAACCCTGAAGTCTCCACGTTTTGCGCATGCGTTACGAATCCCAGTCTATCACACGTATAGCCCCGCCTGTCAGCTGCCATTGCGAGGAGCCCCGATGGCTACCTGGCGGTACGACGAAGCAATCCGTATGGATTGCTTCGCTGAGGATCGCCTGCAACGGTCAGGTGCGTTCACCCGGTTGAGTGATCACGAAAACGCGTATGTGAAATCACCCTTGTCGTTCATTCCCAACGTCAGCAATGCGGGTACCTGCTGCTCGGCCATCTTCGCGAGCAGGGCTTTTGACACATCAGGGAGGACCGACCTGTCAATGACAAAGTCGATGTTGCGTGCCCCTGTGTCGATCTCGGTGCAACGGTCGGAGATGCGATCCACGACAGTCGGATCAAAGCCGAACGTTATACCGTGCGCCTCGCTGAGTCGCTTACCGATCTGGCTCAGTTTTAGGCGCACGATCCCCTTCATCGTTTCCTTCCGCAGGGGGTAGAAGGGGACGACCTTCATGCGCGCCAGCAAAGCGGCCTGGAAATGGTTCACCAGCTGCGGGTGAATGGCTTCGCGAAGCTGATCGGGCGTCGGGTGTTCATCCTCCGTGCACACCTGCATGAAGACATCGGACCCGAGGTTCGAGGTCATCATGATGATCGTGTTCTTGAAATCGATCTCGCGTCCCTCGCCATCGCGCATGAACCCCTTGTCGAACACCTGGTAGAAGAGATTCATGACATCCCGGTGCGCCTTCTCGACTTCATCCAGGAGGACGACGGAGTATGGGCGCTGGCGGACTGCCTCCGTCAGGATACCTCCTTCCCCGTATCCCACATAGCCCGGGGGGGATCCCTTGAGCTGCGATACGGTGTGGGCTTCCTGGTATTCAGACATATTGATCGTGATGACGAACCGTTCGCCGCCGAAGAGGACGTCCGCCAGGGTGCGCGCGCACTCGGTCTTGCCGGTGCCGCTCGGGCCGACGAACAGGAAGACGGCGATGGGAGCTTCCGGATTTCTCATCCCTGCCTTCGCAGTCCTGATGGTATCCGCCACCTCCCGTACGGCTTCGTCCTGTCCGAGAATGCGCTCACACAGTTTGCCCTCGAGGTTCAAAAGAACCGCCGCCTCGTCTTTCATCATGCTGCCAACAGGAATGCCAGTCCAGTCGGCCACCACATGGGCGGCAATCGATCCGTCCACGTCCGCGTGAACGAGCGGGTCTTCTCCCTGAGCGGCACTCAGGTCCGCCTTCAGTTTATCGATCTGACCCCGAAGCGCGTTGGCCCGGCCGTTGGTCTGAGGGGCAGCCGCCTGATCGGCGGGCGGAGCGGTCACGTCCGCCAGCTCCTTCCGGAGCGCCCCGATCTTCTCGACGATCTGCCGCTCAATTTTCCAGCGCCCTTCGAGCTTTATGCGGACGTCGTCTGCCTTCTGGCGTTCGTCCTTCAGAGCCGCCAGATCTTCGCCGTCGCGCAGCATGCCCGAGTCGATGTCGCGGCGCAGCGCGGCGATCTTCACGTCGAGGTACTGGAGCTGCCGCTCTGCGTCGTCGAGCGCGGAGGGTTTTGCGGTCTGCCCCATCCGGACCCGTGCCGCGGAGGTGTCCAGAAGATCGACGGCCTTGTCCGGGAGCTGCCTGCCGGATATGAAGCGTTCGGCAAGCTTCACGGTCGTGCTCACAGCTTCGTCAGAAACTGTGATCCCATGGTGCGCTTCGTACTTGGCCTTGATGCCGCGGAGCATGGTCGTGGCCACTTCGGCCGATGGTTCGTCGATCTTGACCATCTGGAAACGCCGTTCCAGCGCCGCATCTTTCTCGAAGTACCGCTTGTATTCGGACCAGGTCGTCGCGGCGATCGTGCGAAGTTCTCCTCGCGCGAGCGCTGGCTTCAGCAGGTTTGCCGCGTCGCTGGTGCCTGCCGCGCCGCCAGCCCCGATCAGCGTATGCGCTTCATCGATGAAAAGGATGATTGGCTTGGGAGATTCTTTCACCTGCTGAATGACGGACTTCAGGCGGTTCTCGAATTCGCCCTTTACACCGGCGCCGGCCTGGAGTAAGCCCAGATCCAGGCCGCGGATCTCCACATCGGTGATATTGGAAGGCACGTCTCCTTGCGTGATCCGCAAGGCGAGCCCCTCCACCACGGCAGTTTTCCCGACACCGGCCTCGCCCACAAGGATCGGGTTATTCTTCCGGCGGCGGCTGAGGATGTCGATCATCTGGCGGATCTCCTTGTCACGGCCGAACACCGGATCGATCTTCCCTGCCCTGGCATTCTCCGTGAGGTTATTGGTATAGAGGTCCAGCGCGCTTTCCCCCTCGCGCTTTGCCTTGGCCGATTCCTGGCGCGCCACCGAGAGTTTGGCCGGGGCGTCTTCCACCGAGCCGGCGACGATCGAGAGAAAATCCTGCCGCAATTCATCCCCGCGGATGGCGGAGAGCTCATCAGCGTACGGGGCCCGCAGCGATTCGTGCTCCAGGAACGCTTCCAGTAAGTTGCCTGAGCGGATCTCCGGGTATCCATGGTGGATCGAACCGGTGATCCAGGAGGACTCAATGAGCTGAAGCAGGACAGGGGAGACCGAGGGGCGCCCCGAATTGCCGGCGCGGAAACTCTCCAGCCGTTTCACCATGGCGTCCCAGAATGGGCCCGGGTCGGTGTTGAACCGCGCGAAGATACGCGGGAGATCGCCTGACCCGTCTTCCAACAGCTTGAGAAACAGATGTTCAATGGAGACCTCATAGTGGCCACGGCCTATGCAGAAGCCTGCCGCCGACTCAAGGGCGCGGGTGGTGTGGTCGTTAAGCTTTTCCAACAGTTTCTTGAGATCCTTCGTGATCATAAGGCACCTGATGGGATGAGAGAATGGAAACTATCGTCATAGTCGACGAGACGGGAGGCCGATTCTGTGCGGGGCCTTCCCAGCCACGTGGTGAGTCCGATTTTCAGGGCCCGGTCGCCAAGACGCAGCAGGGGCATCTCACTTGTCTTGAGCTTGAGCTGGACATCATAGTCCAGGGCGTCACGAACATATAGACGCACGAGCGTGTTCACGATCATTGTTCGATTCCCTCCGGGCAGGAAGGAGACATACTGCTCCAGGTTCAGGGGGCCCAGGACGATCCGGAATTTTCCCGAGATGTCATTGACCCGTTGGCCGAGGGAGGATGTGAGGCTGAGAACGTGCCGCGGTTTGCCGATCCTGCCGAGGCGGGCTCGCTCGTGAATCGTCACCCACCGGGAGACATTCTCGATGACCGTGACGGTGATCTCCGTGAGAAGCTCGGCGAGAAAGTTCCGAAGCCCGTCCGCATTGCGTACGTGCGAAGAGAGAATGCCCGCAAATGCGGCGAGGTGGACCGAACGCACATCCAGGTTCTCGGTGCTTCCCGCCGTGCCCAGGCCGCTGAGAGCGAGTATCCGGATCATGAGTTGGCGTCTCGCGGCCGGCCTGCTATAGTAGTGGAAGAGGCGGTATTTCGCCCAGCTCCTAAAGTAAAGGGCGTAGAGCCTGTGATTGAAAATGTCCAGGAAATCTCGCAGGGGGCGGGCGTTGTCCGTCTCCAAGGCGATAGGCTCGGAAAACCAGCCAGGCAGCGGCGAGTCGACCCCGTACAACCCCATGAACGTCGCCGTGACGCGCGCACGCTCCGGGGTGCCCTGGAGCTTTTCAATACTGCGGACGTCCGAAGCGGGGAAAGCCAGGCCGTGATGAGGGCGAAACCGAATCCGTTCTTCGTTCAAGTCCGATGTCTCACCCGGGCTCTTTCCGCCCGCCTGGAAGAGCTCCAGCAGCCGGACCGACTGGAAGAAATCGAAAAGATACCCTTCGCGGAAGAGCCGCGCGGCAATTCCCGACCCTATGGGTGCGTTCTCAGGCAAGCGACATGTTCCCTCTGCGTGGTTCCCAGTGATAATGTTGTTCCGAAGGTTTCGTCACGATGTGCAGATGTACGAAGGAGTTGATCGTGGCGTAGGCGGTGAAGAACTCGCTGAGCACCAATCCGAACAGACAGAGATCTCCCTCATCCGCGAAATGGCCATCCTGTACCTCGATGGTCACCTCCGCTCCGCGAATCACCGCGCTCCGGTACAGGATCTCTTTGGGCGCCCACGACACATTCCGGAGACCCGCGATGCGTCGCCGGTTGGCTTCGGTCCCCGTCCAATCGTAAAGCTCCAGAACTCCGCGCAGAGCTTTCAACGACGCGATCGTCATGAAGTTGAGGGAAAGATGAGAGATGATCTTCCAGAGGAA
>JAGDMJ010000036.1 GCA_017860555.1 Bacteroidota bacterium | reverse complement strand
TGAGGGGAGGAGAGAAAGCGTTTGCCATCAATAGCACGCGCCCCGAGTCACTGGCTTCGGTGATAGGGACGTTCCCCGTTGTGATTCTCTCGCCGGAGAATAATGCGATCACGTTCGGTGGCCCAGCTGCACGCCGGCGTTTCGTAGATCTCACGCTCAGTCAGATCAGCCGCGTCTATCTGGAAGACATCCTGGAATACAGGAGAATCCTGCGTCAGCGAAACCGGCTCCTGAGCGATGCACGCGTGGGCGGCAGCGCAAGCGCGTCGGCGCTCGAGCCCTGGACGGTCAGTCTCGTTCATTACGGCAGTCGCATCGTGAAGCGCCGGCAGGAATTCGTCGGCGAGTTCAAAGGGTACATTGACCGTGGATACAAGACCCTTGTGAGCATGGGCGAAGAACCGGCTCTTGAGTATGTGAGTTTCGTGCCGCTCCCTGAGGGTGCGTCCCCGGAGGAGATTGGGGAGCTCATGTTCAACGAGGTGAAGGCGCGGGCGGCTGAGGAGATGCGGCGGGGTGTGACGCTGGTGGGTCCGCACCGGGACGAGGTGCGTCTCTCGATCAACGGCGCGGCGTTGCAGCAATATGCGTCGCAGGGACAGCATAAGACGTTCCTGGTGGCCCTGAAAACCGCCGAGTTCTTCTACCTACGGGAGCGCAGGGGAGAAGCGCCGATCTTCCTGCTGGATGACTTGTTCAGCGAGCTGGACGAGGGGCGCTCACGAAGGATCCTCGATCTTGTCTCGGATCTGGGGCAGACCATTATCACGACGACCGGCGAACGCGTGTTGGAAGACACAGCGGGGTGGAACGACCACGTCAGGAGATTCATCATTGAAAATGGGACGAGCCGGGCGGACAAAGCCATCAGGCAAGAATCAGCCTAGGCCGATGGGAGCGGCGATCCGGGACCTTGCGAAGCATCTTGGCCTGGAAAAGAACCTCGAGGACTATCAGGTAGTCACTTCCTGGGCGGAGATCGTAGGGGAGCAGATCGCGAAGGTGACGCAGGCACAGCGCATGGAAAACGGCGTGCTTTTCGTCGGTGTAGCGACGGCACCCTGGAGGGCGGAACTGTCCATGAAGCGCATGGAGATCATGCAGAAGATCAACGCCCTGTTTGGCAAGAACGTTGTAAAGGAGATCCGGTTCAGGTAGAAGGATAACTGGAAGAGAGAGCAATGGGAAAAACAGCGACAGCAGATACGGTGAAGCAGCATGGCAACGGGAACGGGCATGCCTACACCGCGGAAGACATCACCGTCCTGAAGGGGCTCGAGGCGGTCCGCAGGCGCCCGGCAATGTACATCGGCGACATCAGCGCGCGCGGCCTGCATCACCTCGTCTATGAGGTCGTCGATAACTCGATTGACGAGGCGCTTGCGGGCTTCGCCAGGAACATCGATGTGGTCATCAACAAGGATGGCTCGGTGACCGTCACCGATGACGGACGCGGTATTCCGACCGACATCCACAAGGACGAAAAACGGTCGGCCCTGGAGGTGGTGATGACCATGCTGCATGCCGGCGGGAAGTTCGACAAGAACACGTACAAGGTCTCGGGCGGCCTCCACGGCGTCGGCGTCTCCGTGGTGAACGCGCTAAGCGAGTGGATGGAGGTGGAAGTCTACCGTGACGGGAAGGTCTCCTTCCAGAAATACAAGCGCGGCGAGCCGGTTGCCGCCGTGAAAGAGACCGGGAAGGCAGAGCGGGGAAAATCGGGGACGAAAGTCACGTTCATGCCTGACGGGCAGATCTTCAAGAATCGATCGTTCAAGTTCGACACGCTCGCTGAACGGCTTCGCGAGCTCGCCTTCCTGAACTCTCAGGTAACGTTGCGGATCGTGGACCTGCGCAATAAGAGCGAGCAGGAGGAAGTCTTCCACTTCAAAGGAGGCCTGGTCGAATTTGTGAGGTACATCGATGCCACGCGCACCGCGATCATGAAGAAGCTTTTCTACGCGCAAGGCTCGGGCAAAGATGAGAATGGACGGATCGTGGAGGTCGAGGTCGCGTTCCAGTACAACGCCGATTACAGCGAGAACATTTTCACCTATGTCAACAATATCAACACCCATGAGGGGGGCACACACCTGGTCGGGTTCCGCACGGCGCTCACCAGGACGCTGAACAACTACGCCTACAAGAACGGCATCCTGAAAGAGGGAGGGCTCTCGCTGAGCGGGGATGATTTCCGCGAAGGTTTCACCGGCGTGGTGAGCGTGAAGGTGCCGGAGCCTCAGTTTGAAGGGCAGACGAAGACCAAGCTGGGCAACAGCGAGGTCAAGAGCATTGTGGAGGGGGTGCTGGGGCCGGCGCTGGGGAACTGGCTTGAGGAGAATCCGCCGGACGCGAGGCGTATTCTGGAGAAATCCATGCGGGCGGCCGAGGCGCGTGAGGCCGCAAGGAAAGCGCGCGATCTGACCCGTCGCAAGAATGCGCTTACCTCCGGCGGGCTGCCGGGGAAGCTGGCCGACTGCTCGATCAACGATCCGGAACATTGCGAGCTCTATCTCGTCGAAGGTGACTCTGCGGGCGGAAGCGCGAAGCAGGGACGGGACCGGCGATTCCAGGCCATCCTGCCGCTGAAGGGGAAGATCCTCAATGTGGAAAAAGCGCGGCTGAACAAGATCCTTGAAAACGAAGAGATTCGCAATATCTTCACCGCGGTTGGCACCGGCGTCGGAGAAGAATTTAATGCGGCGAAGATCCGCTACGGCAAGATTATTCTCATGTGCGATGCGGACGTCGACGGGTCGCACATCCGGACGCTTCTGCTGACTCTGCTCTACCGGCACATGAAGGAGCTCCTCGAACTGGGGCACGTGTACATTGCGCAACCCCCGCTGTTCAAGCTCAAGAAGGGAAAACAGGAATTCTACGCGTATGATGAGGACGAGCGCGATGAGATCGTGAAACGCCTTGCTGGTGAAAAAGGCGACAAGGGGCAGAAGGGTGACGGGCAGCGCCCTTACACCGAAGGTGAGGAAGTGCACGAGGAAGGCGCCCAGGTCACGAGCAGCGGCGTCATTATCTCCCGGTTCAAAGGCCTGGGCGAAATGAACCCGGAGCAGCTCTGGGCAACCACCATGAATCCGGAGACGCGGACGATTCTGCAGGTGAGCATCGAAAACGCCGCCGACGCGGACCGGACTTTTTCTATTCTCATGGGAGACGACGTGGAGCCGCGGCGGGAATTCATCGAGAAGAACGCGAAGTACGTGCGGAATCTGGATGTGTAAACAGTGGCAATGACGCCAGGATCGATACTGGACGACGTGACGAAGAGGTGCTATGGCAACAGTCAATGAAAAGATCATTCCGGTCGATATCGAAGACGAAATGCGCGGTTCGTACATCGATTACTCGATGTCGGTCATCATTGCGCGTGCGCTTCCGGATGTCCGTGACGGCTTGAAGCCGGTCCACCGCCGGGTGCTTTTCGGCATGCAGGGCCTGGGCCTGGCCTCCAACCGGGCGTACAAGAAGTCTGCCCGCATCGTGGGAGAAGTGCTTGGCAAGTACCATCCGCACGGCGACTCCGCGGTGTACGACACCATGGTGCGGATGGCGCAGGATTTTTCCATGCGGTATCCTCTGGTGGACGGACAGGGGAACTTCGGTTCGGTGGATGGTGACTCCGCCGCGGCCATGCGGTATACCGAGGCGCGGCTCTCCCGGATCGCCGAGGAGATGCTGCGCGATCTCGGCAAGAACACTGTTGATTTCACCCCGAATTTCGACGACACGCTCAAGGAACCCTCGGTCCTGCCCGCAATGGTGCCGAACCTGCTGGTCAACGGCACCAGCGGCATCGCCGTGGGAATGGCAACGAACATTCCACCGCATAACCTGACGGAGGTGATTGACGGCTGCGTGGCTCTCATCAAGGATGAGACGCTGACCAACGAAAAGTTGATGAAATTTGTGAAGGCGCCTGATTTTCCGACCGGCGGCATCATCTACGGATATGAAGGCGTCAAGAGCGCCTACGCGACCGGGCGCGGCAGGATCGTGGTGCGTGCAAAGGCGAGCATCGAAACCGGCAAGAACGAGCGCCAGAGCATCGTCATTACCGAGATCCCGTACCAGGTCAATAAGGCGAATTTGATCGAGAAGATCGCCGACCTGATCAACGAGAAAAAGATCGAGGACATTTCAGACATCCGGGATGAGTCGGATCGCGATGGCCTCAGGATCGTTGTGGAACTGAAGCGCGATGCGAACGCAGAGGTCATCCTCAACAACCTGTTCAAGCATACGCAACTGCAAACCACCTTCGGCGTGATCATGCTCGCCCTGGTGGAAGGGCGGCCGAGGGTGCTGACGCTCCGCGAGATGATGCAACTGTTCATCGAGCACCGGAACGAAGTTGTTGTGCGCCGGTCGAAGTACGAGCTGGATGAGGCCGAGAAGCGGGCGCACATTCTGGAAGGCTACATCATCGCGCTGGACAACATCGATGCGATCATCAAGCTGATCAAGGCCTCCCGCGACGTGGACACGGCCAGGAACGGCTTGATGAAGAAGTTCAAGCTCTCCGAGATTCAGGCGCAGGCAATCCTTGACATGCGGCTCCAGCGCCTCACCAGCCTGGAACGCAGGAAGATCGAGGAAGAATACCGCGAGACGATCAAGCTGATCGAGCAGCTGAAGGCGATCCTGAAGAGCAAGGCGCTTCAGATGGAGATCATCCGCAAAGAGCTTCTCGAGATCAAGGAGAAATACGGCGATGCGCGGCGCACGGAGATCGTCTACAAGGCGGAGGAATTCAGCATTGAGGACATGATCGCCGAAGAGCAGGTGGTCGTCACGATCAGCCACAGCGGCTTCATCAAGCGCTTCCCGGTGAGCGGCTATCGCCGCCAGGGCAGAGGAGGACGAGGAAGCATGGGGGCCGCCACCAGGGAGGACGACTTCATCGAGCACGTGTTCGTGGCCGCGACGCACGACTATCTGATGCTCTTTACCGACCGCGGGCGTTGCTACTGGCTCAAGGTGCACGAGATCCCGGAAGGGGGGAGGGCCACGCGCGGCAAGTCCATCACCAACCTGATCTCCCGCGAGTCCGACGAGAATATCGCCTCCTATGTGACGGTCAAAAACTTCCAGGATCCCCTCTTTGTCATGATGGCGACCGAGCACGGCATCATCAAAAAGACCCCGCTGGAAGAGTTCAGCAATCCGCGCAAGACCGGCATTGGGGCCATCGGACTTGCAAAGGCAGACCGGCTGGTGGATGCCCGCCTGACGGACGGAAACCAGGACATTGTCCTCGGGACAAAGGAAGGACTCGCGATCCGCTTCCACGAGGGCGAAGTGCGTCCAATGGGGCGGACCGCGTCCGGCGTTCGGGCGATCAGGCTTGGCAAGCAGGATATCGTTGTCGGCTCGGTGGCGCTCCGGCGCTCAGGGACCAGCATTCTCGTTGCTACCGAGAAGGGTTTTGGCAAGCGGAGCGAGACCGGCGAATACCGTGTCAGCCACCGCGGCGGGAAAGGCATTTTCACCGTCAAGACCACCGAGAAGACCGGCAAGATGGTGGCCATTCGGGAGGTCGTCGAATCGGACGACGTGGTCATTATCACCAGCGGCGGTATCATCATCCGGCAGCATGCCTCGGAGATTCGCCTCGCGGGCCGCAACACGCAAGGCGTGCACCTGATCAGGCTGGATCAAGGAGACTCGATTGCCGATGTTGCCGCCGTGGTCTCGGAGGACGAGGAAGAGTCGACGAACGGCACCAACGGGTCAGCGGCGCCGAAGGAGGCTCCGGCTGCTGAAGCAGGAAAGCCCGGGACGCCAGATGACGGACAGCCTTCCCTGTTCGGTGGGGATGATGAAAAAAAAAGCCCGGTGAAGGAGACCGGCCAGGGGAAGACGAAACCGAAGGTGGTGGAGGAGAAGGAGGGGAAAGCTGAGCCGGCGAAAGAAGTGAAGCAGCAGAAAGCACCGTCACGGGCCAAGGCTCCTTCCATGGAGAGCAAGAAAGCCGAGCCGCCTGGAAAGCCGCCGAGAGCATCGGCGGCCAAAGAAGAAAAAAAGCCGATGCCGAAAGCGAAGAAGGGCAAGAAGAAGTAAGCGGACGAGCGTATGGGGAATTGTGATTACGTAAGAACTCATACGTAATCACAATTCCAAATTCGTCTTCTCCTTCGATCCCGTCTCCCCTGAAGGACTCACTCCCCCGCCGTCCTCGGCGGCTTCACCACGAGCGAAATCCCTAACCCCGCCAACACCCAGGCGATGATCGTGTCGAGCGCCATGGAGGTGGTGTACCCGAGCGGATATCCCATCCAATTCCAGTTGGTGAAATGGGTCGCCAGCGTCAGGAAGATCCCGAGCATGCCGAAGAAGGAGAGTCGCTGGAACAGCGTTCCGGTGAAGGCCGTGCTCCGCTGGAAAAACCAGGTGGCTACAAGTGCTGCAAGGATGGAAATGAGAAGACCGAAGATCATGTTGCTCACCATCATCGGGTCGCCACCCCTGGGGTCATAGACCACAAAGCCCATCGGGCCGCGCGCGTAGGCCTGCATGTAAGCATCCATTGCCGCCTGGTCGGACGAATTCTTCGGCATGCCTGGGAAGATATACACCCCCTGCTCCGGCACCCCTTGTAACGCCGAAACCACCGCCTCCTCGTTCGGCAGATTCTTCATCGTGTCGTTGTGAATGGGCAGAACTATCCATGCCAGCATTCCCCAGACAACAAGGATCACTCCGCCCAGAACAGCGCCTAAGAGCGTGCGTGCCATAGTGTACCTCCGTAAGGGTGAGAGAATGTATGGAGTTTAGGAGATATCGCAGGGATTGTCAAGTGCCCGGTGGTGCTCGCCGTGAGCGAGTGGCGCCGTCGCCGTCATGAGAGTCGAACGGTCGATTACGGCACCGCAATGTCATGTTCATAGCATGCCCGAGCGTTTTCTCAGGAACCACTCCAGCGCAAGCAGCACGATCAAGACGATCAGCACCGTCCTCCAGTTCCAGAGTTCGAGTTCCCTCTGCTGGTGCTGAACGTTCGGGGCGAATGAATCTTGTGATGCGAGCGCGGCATCAAGGTTGTCGAACTCTTCCGGTTCGAGATAGCGCCCGCCGGAACGCTCGGCAAGCTGGCGCAGCAACTCCGCGTTCATCCGCGTGTCCTGAAATTCCAGGTTCAGGTCTCCCACGGAGAATCTCCCTCTGTCGTCTCCCAGGGCAGCGCCATTCAACGTTGCCGTGCCGGTGAACGTGTAGTCGCCCTGGCCGGCCCCTTCTATGGCACCTTCGTAGCGTCCGTTGCCGATGGGCCGCAGATCGGCTTCAAGCGCCGTGCCTTCGTGCCTGGCAGTGACGCGCACCTGGGCGTCATCCACCGGCCGGGCACTGGCATCATAGACCTGTCCCACAAACTGCACTGCCTCTCCCTGGCTGAAGGACTCCTTGGTGGTGGTTACCTTGACCGAACGCGTGTCATCAACAGTCGTAAGCCATTTGATCCCGTTGATGAGAAACGACGCATACAGCTGTGCGGTCGACGGGTCACCCTGGGCCATCAGTCGCCAGCGCCAGATCCCGTAGCCCAGGACGGCAAGTGATTTCAGACGGTTCTCTTTCCTGCTGATGATGACGGGATCGGGGAGAACGACCTGCTGCACTTTGCCGAAGCCGAGCACCACCGCTCCGGGTTTTGCCTTGAACGCAGTGTTCGTCTTGAAGATGGGAGGAAGACGTTTCCAGCCTTCGATTCCTTCGGAGGGTCCGATATTCATGATCGGGTTATCCCGTTGGGCGTCCGCCGGATGAACGTAGAGTAGTTGTTCGGTGGCCGAGGCCTGTTGCGCGGAAAAAGGAAAGAGATCCGCAAGAGGACCAAGAAGCCGGTAATCAGCGGTTCGGCCGCCGATGATCAGGAGCGGCTTGGCACCGGACGCGATCCGCTCGGCGAGCATCCAGGTTGTCGCGGGGCGGAGAGAAGGCGCAGGAAGCCCAAGAAGAACGACGCAGTCGGCCGAGTCCACACGGGCCTGTGAGAGCACACCCTGGTAGAAGCCTCCGCCCGCATTCGCAGAGAAGGATGACACGGAGAAATTCTTCTCTTCGGCGACCGTCTGTTGCAGCACGGCCAGGTCGGCGGACGGGGAACCGGCCACGATCAGGACGCGAAGCTTGCTCTTCATGATGCGGGCGGAGAAAGACCGCCTGTTGTTCGCCGTGGTAAGCTCCCCCGGCAGAGAAGACAGGCTCACCGTGTAGCGGCGTGGGCCCTCGCTTTCCGGTACGTAGGAAAGTTCCACTGTATACTGCCTGTTGCCGGGTTCGAGCGTGAGCGTTGTGCGATCGAGCTCCTTGGAGCCGTCGGAGAGGATCACCTGCACCCGCTCGGAGCCGAATCCCGCGCTCTTGATCCTCGCATCTACCGGCGCACGTGTTCCGCTGTACACCAGTTCGTTGGCGGCAATGCCGGAAACGAGAAGGTCTTTTTGCACGGAAGAGTCACCAATTCCGACCGTATACAGCGGGATTCCAAGCTGTTCCGCTACGTGGAGAGGATTTTCCCCCAGGGTGTACGAGCCGTCCGTGAGGATGACCGCGGCGTCGATGCGGGCGCGTTGCGATTCGGACTGCAGTCCTTGGAGCGCGCCGGAAATATCCGTAGCATCATCATTCAATGAAAGGGTGTCCTGGACCGGAACGGATGCGGGCCTGAATTTCGTGCCAAAGGTGTAGGGGCGCACCTCGGCACGCCCTCCGAGGCGACTGAACACCGGATGAGAAATCAACGCGTGCAGCGTACTGTCGCGGCTTCCCCGGCGGTCGGTGATGGTCATGCTCTTGCTCTCATCGATGAGCAGCGCGATCACGGGCGGATGGGTGGAAGAGGAGGTCAGGCGGATCAGCGGTTCACACAGCAGCACGGCCAGAAGTGAGAGGACGAGGGAACGAAGAACCGTCAGGAGGATCCGGCGGGTGCGCGTGACAGGGGGAAGCGTGTGCCGGTAGAAAAAAACAGCGGCTGCCGTTGCCAGGACAACGGTGAGAACCACAATGCCGGCGGCAACGGCGAAATCGATGTGAATGCTGGGCATGACTAAGCTATCCCGAAGGTAACCGCAGTGCGCGGGGCGTCAGTGCGAGGGTCAACGTACCCTGCAGGCCCGGAGCGATCCCTCAATGCATCCGTCCCGAAGTCAGGCCGCTTCGTTGCTCCGCTCCTCGTGATGACGTCCATTCTTTCCTGGGCGGTTCCTAGGTAGTTTCCCGTACCAGGCGCTCCACGATCTCCAGCGCCGTCACCCCATCCGCTTCGGCGTTGAAATTCGGGACGAGCCTGTGGCGGAGCGTGGCGACCGCCATCTGCCGCACGTCGTCGATGTCCGGCGTATGCCGTCCGGAGAGGATGGCGCGAGTCTTGGCACCGAGGATGAGGTATTGCGACGCCCGCGGGCCGGCGCCCCAGCTCAGCCAGTCTTTGATGAATTGGGGAGCATCGGCACCCCTGGGGCGGGTCCGCGTGGCGAGCCGAACGGCGAACGCAATAACATTGTCGGCTACCGGGACTCTGCGCACGAGGTCCTGATACGCGATGATCTGCTCGCCGGAAAGCACCTGGTGGAGTTGGGGGGCGAACAGGCTGGTCGTTGCCTTCACGATCTGGATCTCCTCCGCGGGTGAAGGATATTCCAGCCAGAGATTGAACATGAACCTGTCCAGCTGCGCTTCGGGAAGCGGGTAGGTGCCTTCCTGTTCAATGGGATTCTGGGTGGCCAGAACAAAGAATGGTTCCTCCAGCACATGTGTCTGTCCGGCTGCGGTCACATGGTGCTCTTGCATCGCCTCGAGGAGCGCGGCCTGGGTCTTTGGGGGTGTGCGGTTGATCTCGTCGGCCAGGACGATGTTGGCGAACACCGGCCCCTGGATGAACTTAAAGGCCTTGGTGCTCCCCGCCCCTTTTTCCTCAATGATCTCGGTGCCGGTGATATCGCTCGGCATGAGATCGGGCGTGAACTGGATGCGGCTGAATTTCAACTCGAGCACACGTGCGAGCGTGCGGATGAGGAGTGTCTTGGCCAGCCCGGGCACCCCGACCAGCAGACAGTGTCCGCGGGCAAGGAGCGCGGCCAGAAGCTGCTCGACGATGGTTTCCTGCCCGATGATGACCTTGCCGATCTCACGCAACAGGGCGTCGTAGGATTCCTTGAGTTGTTCGACGGCGACGACGTCGTTCGATGGTGCTGCCAGGGGTCGTCCCAAGCGAAAAGTCCTCTCTACAGATTGATCTGCCAGAATATCTTGCTGCGAAGCTCGGTGATCCAGGCCTGATAGTCCTTCTGGCGCTTGAAGTTCAGGGCCATGGCTTCGATCTTGTGATAGTCCTGTTCGAGGGTCATCCTGTGCGCCGGCGTCCGCTTGCGAAGGAGGACGATCTGGTAACCATAATTGGTGCCGGAAGGTGCCTGCGATGAAACGCGGAACGGCTTGCTGATCTCGCCATCCTTCAAATCGGTCACCGAGGGGGACCAGTCCTTCTCCAGCTGTTCCAGGTCGACCGGGGGGAGCAAGCCACCGATGAGGTTGGACTCCTTGTCTTCGGAATACTTCTTTGCAAGCTCGGCGAAGCTCTCGCCTTTCGTCGCGCGATCGCGCAGCGAATCCAGCAGCGCAATCGCCGAGCTGTCGCTGTTCTCCGATCGCTGGATGCGAAGCAGAATATGTCGTGCGTGTACCGCGTCGCCGCGGCGCTCCAGGAGCTGGACGACATGGAAGCCGAAGGCGGTCTCGATGATATTGGAAACCTGGCCCAGGCCGAGTGAGAACACCGCGGCCTCGAATTCGCTGACGAATTGTCCGCGCCGTACAAAGCCCAGGTCGCCGCCCTGCTGGGCTGATCCCTGGTCCTGCGAGTTGCGCCGGGCGAGATCGCCGAAATCCACCCCCGCCTTGATGCTGTCCACCAGGTGCTCCATCGCGGCGCGCGCCTCCTCTTTCTGTTTGGCGCTTGGCTTGGGGGTCACGAAGATGCGGGACATCTCCAGTTGGTCCGGAACCGGGGGAAGGCTGTCCTTGTAAGTGTTGTAGAACTCCTCCACCTCGAACCGCCCCACCGTTGCGTTGCCCACACGCTGTTGCTGCAGGCGCTGCGCAAGGAGGTTCTTCCGCATCTCATCCCGGTACTCTCGCTTGATCCGGCTCAACGGCATGCCGTAGAGTTCTTCCAGCCTTGCCTCCGACCCGACCTGTTGGATGCGCTGCTGGATGGCAGCCTCGAGCTGCTGTTGGACTTCCTCGTCCGAGACGGTGATGCTGTCTTCGATGGCCTTGGCCACGAGCAGCTTTTCGTTGATCATGTTCTGCAGGATCTCTTCCTTCAGTCCCGGGGTCTTGGGATCGATCCTGTTGTTCAGTGCCAGAAACTGGATCTGGGCGTTGAGCTCGGATTCGAGGATGACCTCATTGTCGACGATCGCGACGACACGGTCAAGCGGCTGCGCGGATGCAAACGCGCATGCGACGCATAGGAGTATCAGCAGGCTGCTTCTCTTCATACCTCTGCCTTCATGCCTCTTTCAGTGGACTATTTCCGACGCCGGTGAAGTGGAGTCGGCATGATCAAGGTGAACCTCCACCGCATGCCGTGCACGGAGGGTGGCGATCAGCTGCTCGTACCGTGAGCGTCGCTGCTCGATCAGGAGGCGGTCGCGAATGTCATCCTGAACGTAATCAAGGTCAGGGATCTCTCCCTGGCGCTTCAACCCGTGCAGCTTGAGCACCGAGTAGCCCCCGGCGGTCTTGATCACGAATGAGACCTCTTCAGTTCCTAACGACCGCGCCAGCTTCCAGAGTTCCTCCGGGTACAACGTGGCACGCGTGAAGTACTGATGGTCGGCGGTGCGCAGAAGATGGGACCTGCTCGCCGAGTCGCTCTCCACTTCCCACACGGCATCATGCCATTGGAGCCCGCGCAGCAGCTCGGAGCGGAACGCGTTGGCGACGTCACGGTCGTTGAACGTGGCATAGCTGGCATTCACGACATCCTCACGCAGCGCAAAGTCGTCTGCGGAGGTCCGGAACCGCTCGGCGACGGCGTCGTCCGATACACTGGCCGAGTCACCGCTGTAGATCTCCTTCTGCAAGAGCGCCGCCACCGCAAGACGCTTGCGAACCGCGTCGAGTTGCTGCTTCATTTCATCGGAATCGGCGAATCCGCGCCGGCTCGCTTCCAGATACAGCAGCTCAGTCACCACCCAGTCATTGATGTACTCGCGGGGCCGCATGAGCGGATCCCCGCCCGATGAGCGCACGATATTCAGATCGGCTTCCGTCAGCTCGGCGTTCTCCACCCGGGCCACGATCGCTTTCTTTCCCACCGGCTTCGAGCAGCCGGCAAGCAGGAGGGCAAAGATGACGATGCCCAGCACCGTAAGAACTCCGGAACGCCTTCCCACAACCAAATCTTGTCTCATGTGTTACTTCGTGACCGCGAATGCGTCCTTGAGGACGTCCTTGTTTTCAACCACCGGATAGCGTTGCCGCAGGCCCTGCAACCATTCGGTCTCAAGCCGTTTGGATTCCGCTTCCTGAAAAGCGCTGGAGAGTTCGCCTCCGGCTTCGTCAAACGTCTTCTCGCGCCTCGGCTCCCGCTTGTTCAGGCGAACAATAGAATGCGTGCCGCGATTCGTGAACGGATTGGACAACGAGCCTATGGCAAGCGAGTCGGCACGCCTGGCACGTTCATCGGCATCCGGGGCCAGCACTAACTCTTCAATCCTTCCCAGCACGTAAACCCGGCGCCCCACAATGTTCAGCTCCAGGCGATCGGCCTCACGAATGTTGGACCTGGAGGCGCCCTCCTTCGCCGTTGTGCCGGATCCCAGAGGACGAGTCACTTTGATGATCCGGTCAGGACGCAGGCCGAGTTTGGTGAGTTGAGCGGATACCGCGCTCAGCCGCTTGTTGGCCAGTTTCTTGCTTTTTGCCTTGGCCGTGTCTGCCTGGACGGTCACCTGGATCCTGAGGGTGGTGTCGGACTTCAAATCAGTCACGGCGCGTGCCAGGACCGTCCCGCCTTTTGCCGCAAGCGAGGTCGAACCCTTTTTGAAAGCCGTCTCAAACTGCGTTGGAGCCGCCATGCGGATGGAATCGGCGATGGCGACCTCTTCCATCGTCTTTCCCTCCTTCAGTTGCGCCGCGACGGTCCTGGCAACGGCTTCCGTGGGTAAGCGCATCTCGCTGAAGTTCACCCTGTCGGGCCAGACAAACTTGTCGCGGTGAGCATCAAAATAGGCGTGCAGCGCCGAGTCGTTTGGCGTGACCCTGTTCCAGACATTATCCTGCTCCACCTGATAGAGTAGCACGCCCTCCTCGTATTCCTTCAGAATGGAGGCGAACTCCGGATATACCCGCTCAATGCTGTCTGCCACCACCGTCCAGACGAGCTGTTCCGTCAGCTTGTCCATCGACGTCTTGAAGGGCTGGGTACGGAATTGCGTCGAGGCATAATCCTGGCGCGCTTTCATGAGGGACAGGACGCTGTCCGTTGTGAGGGAAAACGGTCCGACATGAAGGAGTTCCGACTGGAGGACCTTTGATGAGACCTGCGCGGTGGCACCGCTGTCACGTACGGTCTTCGTCG
>JAGDMJ010000035.1 GCA_017860555.1 Bacteroidota bacterium | reverse complement strand
ACGACGGAGTCACCATGAAGATCGGTAGCTACGACCTGCATGCCATTGAGACCGGACGCTTTGCCCTGGACGGCGGCGCGATGTTCGGGGTGGTCCCGCGCCCGCTCTGGGAAAAAACCAATCCGCCGGATGAGCGCAACCGCATTGCCATGGCGGCGCGCGTACTCTTGCTCGTCGGAGACGGGCGAAGGATCCTCGTGGATACCGGCAATGGCGACAAGTTCGACCAGAAGTTCGCGTCCATCTACAAGATGGAAGGGGGGAGGGAGGTCATGGTTGCGTCTCTCGCACGGCATCATTTGACGCCCGGCGACATCACGGACGTCATTCTTACGCATCTGCATTTTGACCATGCCGGAGGCGCGACCTGTCGGGAGGGAGAGCACATCGTTCCCGCATTTCCCAACGCAACGTACCATGTGCAGCAGCGGCATTGGGAGGCGGCGCTTCATCCTACCGACCGGGATCGTGCGAGTTTTCTCCCCGGCGATTTCATGCCGTTGCATGAAGCCGGAGTGCTGAAGTTCATCCACGGAGAAGAAGAGATCCTTCCCGGGATCCGGGCACGGCTGGTGCACGGCCACACGACCGCGCTGCAGTGTCCGCTGATCAGCGACGGACAATCGAGCCTCCTGTATTGCGCGGACCTGGTTCCGCTTGCTTCGCATCTGCATCTTCCCTGGATCATGGCGTACGATCTGCGCCCGCTGGTCACACTGGAAGAGAAACGCACGACGCTTGACCGTGCTGTGGATGAACAGTGGGTCATGTTCTTCGAACATGACCCTGTCCTCACGGCGGGTTATGTGGAGCGCACCGGGAAGGGATTCACCCTCGGACAAACGCTTACCATGGAGTGACGTATGGCCGGGACCTTCGTCAAAATCGGAAAAGCCTCCGCCATCCCGGACGGCAAGAGCAAACGCGTGAAGGTGGGGGACGAGGATGTGGCGCTCTGGAATGTGCGGGGCAAGTTCTATGCGATTGACAATGTCTGCGCTCATCAGCATTTCCCCATGCTCCACCAGGGGATCCTGGAAGATCTCACCGTTGCCTGTCCGATGCACGGATGGACCTTTTCATTGGAGACCGGGAAAGCGACGGTCGGAAGCGGCAAGGTGAAAACGTACCTGGTGAAGATCGTCGGGGAGGATCTGTGGGTGGAAAGCCTGGAGGAATGAAGGATCCAGCAAGAAGATGTGCAGCGGCGAACTTCCATACGTGCGGGGGAAAAACGTGGCAGAATACAATCAGGCAGAAGCCGACATAAAAGCCAAGGCCCATGAGCTTGGCTTCTCGATGGTCGGCATTGCTTCCGCCGGGACGCTCGCGGATGAAGGGGCCCGGCTGAAGGAATGGCTCCAACGCGGGTATCAGGGTTCCATGGCGTGGATGGAGCGGCGAACCGAGAAACGGAGCGATCCGCGGGAAATTCTGCCGGGAGCAATGTCGGTGGTGTGCGTGGCGGTCAACTACTATACGCCATTCACACATCGCGCTGACGAAGAGCATGGCAAGATCTCGCGGTACGCGTGGGGAGAAGATTATCACCTGCTGATGGGCAGACGGCTGGAGGAATTGCGCGACTGGATGACCATGACGTTTGCCGGCTCGGAAGCCACGTGGTATGTCGACACCGGGCCGGTTCTGGAAAAAGCATGGGCACAGTTGTCCGGCATCGGCTGGCAGGGGAAACATACGAATGTGATCAGCAGGGAGTTCGGATCATGGATCTTTCTGGGAGAGATCATCACCACCCTCTCATTGCGGCCGGATCCTCCCGCCACCGATCATTGCGGCTCCTGCACCTTGTGTATCGAGGCCTGTCCGACCGGGGCCATCGTGGAGCCGTACCTTGTAGATTCCCGGAGATGCCTTTCGTATCTTACGATTGAGCATCGCGCCGGGATCTCTGGCGACGTGACGGCGCAGTTTGACGGATGGATCTACGGTTGCGATGTATGCCAGGACGTCTGTCCATGGAACGAGAAGTTTTCACGGCCGAGCCAGGAAGAGGCCTTCATGCCGCGGGAGGACCGTGCCGGACCGAGACTGGACGAATGGTCCAGGATGAGCAGGGAGGAATTTGCCGACCGATTCCGGGAGAGTCCCATCAGGCGGACAAAGTGGGAGGGATTGATGAGAAATATCGGCATCGTCCGGGATCATCCGTCCCGCAGGACCTCGTGACCCTCCGGGGATTCCCGAGCATCTAATGGAGTGACCATGTCCAAACATCATAAGCTCATCATTGTCGGATCGGGACCCGCGGGGCTCACGGCCGCGCTCTACGCGGCGCGCGCAAATCTGAACCCGGTCGTGTTCGAAGGGATTCAGCCGGGCGGGCAGCTCACGATTACGACAGAGGTCGAGAACTTCCCGGCTTTTCCCAACGGTATCCTCGGCCCGGAGTTGATGGAACTGTTCCGCCAGCAGGCGCACAAGTTCGGCGCGACGTCGATCTACCTGGACATCGTCAGCGTCGACTTCTCCGCGCGCCCATTCCTTCTCCGGACGGACAAAGAGGAATACAGCGCTGATGCCGTCATCGTGGCAACAGGGGCCTCCGCGAAATGGCTCGGCATTTCCTCGGAAGCGGAGTATATGGGATACGGCGTTTCGGCTTGCGCGACGTGCGACGGTTTTTTCTTCAGGAACCTTGAGGTGGTGGTCGTCGGCGGCGGAGATACTGCCATCGAGGAAGCCACGTTCCTGAGCAAGTTCGCATCCAAGGTCACGATCGTTCACCGGCGCGATGCGCTCCGGGCGACAAAGATCATGCAGGACAAAGCTCAGAAGAACCCAAAGATCGGCTTCGTGTGGGATTCTGTGATCGATGAGATTCTCGGGAAGAACGAAGGCGGAAAGAAAGCGGTCACGGGGGTGAGGCTCAAGAACGTGAAGACGGGTGCTACCTCAATTCTGCGGACCGATGGTGTCTTCATGGGGATTGGCCACAAACCGAACACGGAACTTTTTGTCGGGCAGCTGGACATGGATCCTGTCGGTTACATCATGACCCGTGAGGGGAGTACGCGCACAAGTATCCAGGGGGTCTTTGCCGCAGGAGATGTTGCCGACAGCATCTACCGCCAGGCCATCACCGCCGCCGGTTCGGGATGCAAAGCTGCCATCGATGCGGAGCGGTGGCTGGAAAGCCAGCATGATTGACGCTCGCTGGAGATGGGGGGAGAACACGGGTTTTGGAACACAGATGCACACCGATGCATAGAGATCTGCGTTGATGGACCGGGGGGAGGATGGCAGTGGCTTGAATGTCGTGGAGAACGATTTAAGAGACTGCATTGTTCTGGTAAAGTCTCCATCAGGGGCCGTTGTCTCCGGCCGGACATCAGGGTCAGAGGTAGAATGCAAAGGGTGCTGCATGCTTCAACGCACGATGGTTCGTGTCTTCGGCAGGGTCATCATGCCCTTGTTGCTGATCGGTTGGAACTCGCTCCAGGGCGCCGAACCCGGATACAGGACGGTCGATGTGCGCAATGGGGGTTTGGTCCGTGGCACGGTCCGTCTGTCCGGCAGCGCTTCAGATTTCACTGTTCCGACAGGAAAAGACGACAAAATCTGCGGTCCCACGGTGTTGCTCTCGAAACTGACCACGGGACGAAACGGCGGAGTAAAGAACGCCATTGTCTATATTGAGCAGATCGGTGAGGGGAAGTCATTCGCCCCGGGCAAGAAGTATCTGCTGGATCAGAAGGAATGCAAATATACCCCGCACGTTTCGGTCTTGCCATATGGTGTGCCGCTGGAGATCGTGAACAGCGATCCGGTGCTGCACAATGTGCACCTTTCGGAGCTTGGCGCGGGGAGGGCCTCCGTTGTGAATATCGCACAACCGATCAAAGGGCAGCGGACGGTCATTCAGGCCTCCCGGATTCGAAGGCCCGGGTTCCTCGTTGCCACGTGCGATGCGGGGCACCCCTGGATGAGCGCCTATATCATGGTCGCCGAGCACCCTTACTACACGGTGACAGACAGTGACGGCAATTACTTCATCAGTGATATCCCGCCCGGAGAATACCGTCTCGTGATGTGGCACGAGGGGGTCAGGGTCACAAGAATCGATTCCAGCAAAGGGAAGGCTGTTCGCTACGAGTACGAAGAGCCTTATGTGACGGAAAGTCATATCTCCGTGGAGAAAGGAAAGACCTCTCGGGCTGATTTCCAGTTGCAATTGCGGTAATCTTTCCTCCAGAATTCGTATCAATAGTCCGGTACTCGCTTGAGCGGGTACCGGACTTTGTGTCTTTATGGCAGACGTCTGCGACGAATTTGCAGACAGCGGGTGATAAAGTGTCATGTATCACATGTCATCTTGCCATGACACTTCGACCCCAAACACACTGACACCCCTGTAACTCCTTACGGGATAATGAATAACAACGACGTCTGAATTCTGGCACATGGATTGAAAACACAGAGGTCAATCAGATTCACCGACAGAAAATCACAAATGAGGAGGAAACACAATGGCATTGACAGTCTTCGATGATATTCTCAGCCTGGAGCGAGAAATTGGAAATCTTTTCCAGGGGTTCTCCGGAGGAGCGGTTCCGGGAAGATTCCTCCGTTCCGGCGAGCATTATCCATCCGTGAACATCTTTGACAGCAACGAGGACTTTATCGTGGTTGCTGAGATACCCGGTGTGAGGAAAGAAGATGTTCATCTGACACTGGACAACGGCCTGCTCACAATCAGCGGCGAGCGGAAAGTTGGCGCGATGCCGGACAAAGCCGAGTGGTTGAGGAAGGAAATCAGGACGGGGAGTTTTTCCAGGGTGATTGAACTGCCCCGGCACGTTGACGGCGACCGCATTTCGGCAGATTTATCGGACGGAATCCTTCGGGTGGTTTTACCGAAGGCCGAAGAGGCAAAACCTCGTGAAGTGAAAATAAAGTAAGACGTCGAAGGAGGAGAACATGACAAACAACAAAGAGATTGCTGTGACACACGGGAGTTCCGAACCAGTCACGCGCCCGGAGGGGCGTGAAGATCAGTATCTTCCCCCCCTTGCGGATATTTACGAAACCCAGGATGCCTATGTGATCATGCTGGACATGCCGGGGGCGCAAAAAGAGAGCATCAGGGTCCGCCTGGAGCGAGGCAACCTGACGGTCAGCGCTCCTGCAATCGGGCGTGCACATCAACCCGGGACCGTTTTGCATGAGGAAACACGCGGGACCGGTTTTTCGCGGGCGTTCTCTCTCGGCGAAGGTATTGATCTGAAAAATGTGGACGCTCATTTTCAGGACGGAGTCCTCACCATAAAGCTCTTCAAGAACGAGGAGCTGAAACCCCATGAGATTTCTATACGATGAAATATCGGAAAAGGAGGGATCAAACATGGCTATCGTACGTTGGAACCCCGGCCGGGAACTTGTGAACTTCCCGACGGACATTCTGGGCATGCAGCGGGAGATCAACAGGATGTTCGATGATTTCTTCCGGACTGACCGCGACGAATCATCGCTCCTTGCTCGAGACTGGAAGCCCGCAGCGGACATCGTCGAGGAGGACGAGGCCTATGTCGCAAAGGTTGAATTGCCCGGCGTCAAGAAAGACGATGTGAAGATCACGATGCAGGACAATGTGCTGACCATCCGCGGTGAGAAGAAGGAGGAAAAGAAGGGGAAGGAGGGAGGCGCGCATCGTGTTGAGCGGTATTACGGCTCCTTCCAGCGGTCGTTTTCCCTGCCGTCGTCCGTCAAGAGCAACGGGATCGAGGCGGAATACAAGGAAGGTATCCTGACGATCACCATGCCGAAGGCGGAAGAAGCCAGGCCGAAGCAAATCGAAGTCAAGGTGAAGTAACCGACACGACGATCACCTCGAGCAAAGCGGGATCTGCAGGAATGGTGGGAGCCTGCGGAATCCCGTTCTTTTTTATTTCATCTACTACTCGCGAGGAAGAGGAAATGGCGCAAGAGAAAAACGAGAAGGAAGTGGAGTCGGGGCCGACATCCGTCCCCAAAGCGATGCCGGTGTTGCCTCTCCGCAATTCCGTGTTCTTCCCCCGTCAGGTCATGCCGTTGACGGTCGGGAGGGAAAGCAGCATCAAAGTCATCGAGGAAGCCTCTCAAGGCGAAGGGCTCCTGGTGATCGTGGCCCAGACAGACGAATCAATCGAAAAGCCGAAGGAAACCGATATTCACTGGTTCGGGACCCTGGCCAAGATCTTGAAGACCTTCACGCTGGCTGACGGGACACGCAGCGTGCTTGTGCAGGGCATCCGGCGCGTCCAGCTGATCTCGATCCTTCATGCCGAGCCGTACATCCGCGCTGTGGTGCGGGAACGCGAGGATATCCAGAGCGAAGGGATGGAGATCGAGGCGATGGCAACCAATCTGAAGAGCCTCTTCAAGAAAGCGGTCGAGTTGTCGCCGAACCTGAACGACGAACAGCTTTCCATCATCCTGAATATCAACGAACCGGACGCCATCGCGGACATCATCGCGTCGGCCCTGCCGGTGAGCGTACCGGAGAAACAACAGGTGCTGGAAAGCGTGGATGTCCGGAAGCGGCTTGAGCTTACCATGCTCATCCTCACGAAGCTCGTGCAAAAACTGGAACTCGGGACGAAGATTCAGTCCGAGGTTCAGGAAGAGATCAATAAATCGCAGAGGGAGTATTATCTTCGCGAGCAGATGAAGGCCATCAAGAAAGAGCTCGGCGAGGATGAAGGGAACGTGGATCAGAACGAGCTCAAGAAACGGATCGACGATGCCCGGCTTCCCGAAGAGGCATTGAAAGTTGTCACCAGGGAGGCGAAGAAGCTCTCCCAGATGAACCAGGCTTCCCCGGAGTACACGGTCACAAGGAACTACCTCGACTGGATCCTGGATCTTCCGTGGAGCGTCAGCACGACGGATACGCTGGACATCGGGAAAGCGCGAGAAGTGCTGGACCGGGATCATTACGGGCTGCAGGAGGTGAAGAAGAGGATCCTTGAATACCTCGCCGTCCGAAAGCTGAAGAAAGACATGCGGGGGCCGATCCTGGTCTTCGTCGGCCCTCCGGGCGTCGGGAAGACTTCGCTGGGGCGGTCCATTGCCAATGCGCTCGGCAGGAAATTCGTGCGCATTTCCCTGGGAGGCGTGCATGATGAGGCGGAGATCCGCGGTCACAGGAGAACATACATCGGCGCCTTGCCTGGGCGGATCATCCAGGGGCTGAAGAAGGCGGGTTCGATCAATCCGGTCTTCGTCCTGGACGAGATCGACAAGGTTGGCCAGGACTTCCGTGGAGACCCGTCCGCGGCTTTGTTGGAAGTGCTCGACCCGGAGCAGAATTTTTCATTCAGCGACCATTACCTTGAGGTGCCATTTGACCTGTCGAAGGTGATGTTCATTGCGACCGCGAACATGATCGAGTCTGTGCCCCCGGCCCTGAGGGACCGGATGGAGATCATCGAGATACCGAGTTATGTCGTGGATGAGAAGCTGCATATCGCCCGGCGTTTCCTCCTGCCCAAACAGCTGGAGGAGCATGGGTTGAAGCCCGATCAACTGGAGATCGACGATGAGACACTGCGGGCCATCATCGAAGGGTATACGAGGGAGGCGGGCGTCCGCAATCTCGAACGGCGCATCGCGGGAATCGCCCGCGGGGCGGTTCGCGAGATCGCCGAGGGGACCAGAGAACGGGTTGTTGTCAAGAAGGATTCGCTGACGCGTTACCTGGGCCAGCAGAAATTCTTCCCGGAGGTTTCCGAGCGCATCAACCGGGCAGGGGTGGTTGTGGGTCTTGCCTGGACCCCGGTGGGTGGGGACATCCTGTTCATCGAGGCGACCCAGATGGAAGGGAATGGAAAGCTGATCCTGACCGGCCAGCTCGGAGATGTGATGAAGGAGTCGGCCCAGGCGGCGCTGAGCTACATTGCCGCAAACGCGAGGAAGCTCGGGATATCACCCGACTTCCGCTCGAAGACCGACATCCATGTCCACGTGCCGGCAGGGGCGATCCCGAAGGACGGCCCGTCAGCGGGGATCACGATGCTGACGGCGCTGACATCGCTGCTGACGGGAAGGCTGGTGCGGAATGACCTGGCCATGACCGGGGAGATCACCCTGCGGGGTGCTGTGCTTCCCATTGGCGGCGTAAAGGAGAAAGTGCTCGCCGCGCACCGGGCGGGAGTCAAAACGATCATTCTTCCGGAGCGGAACAGGATTGACGTTGACGAGATCCCGAAAGCCGCTTTTGAAGGTGGACATACGATCCAGTTCCACTTCGTGAAAGAGATGAGCCAGGTCCTGGATCTGGCGCTCCTCTCGGAGGAGGATTCTAGGAAGCAGGAGATGTCCAGGTTGGACCTTCAGCCTTTGGCGATAAACTGAAAGGTATGTGGCAATTCGCAGGCCCGCACCCCTTGGAGAGGGGTGCGGTTTTTTTTGTCCGGGAGAAAAACACCGCGAGCGGTCCTGTATGGAACGCACCTCTCCTGCAGAAACCACCTGGCAGCATGGGCCAGCGACGCGCGACAGGGCATGCGGTTGACATTTGAATGCGAGTTTTGTATTATGGTGCGTAAAATCAATGACTTACAGCCCTTCAAAGGCACTCCGCCATGTCTAAATCCACCAAGTGGTTTCTGATCATCCTCGGAGTCCTGGCACTCATCGCGTTGGGATTCGTTCTCGTATTCATTTCCATGTTAGGCGATCAGACCGAATCGACTGAAACCGTCGTCACTGGTTCGGGTGACAAGATTGCCGTTGTGGAATTGAAAGGGGTGATCAGCTCTTCAGAAGAAGTGAACCGCCAGATAAAGAAGTACCGGGAGAATCGTTCCATCAAAGCCATCCTGCTGCATGTTGACTCGCCGGGTGGTGGTGTGGTCGCAAGCCAGGAAATGTACGAGGAAGTACGAAAAACCCGTGATGGAGGAAAGCCGGTGGTCGTATCCATGGGTTCGCTCGCTGCGAGCGGGGGGTACTACGTGGCTTGCGGTGGCTCCCGGCTGGTGGCAAACCGGGGCACGCTGACTGCCAGCATCGGGGTGATCTCGGAATTTCTCCAGTTGCGTGACGCGCTCACGAAGTTGGGGATCGACGTCAAGACCATAAAATCCGGCCGGCTCAAGGATGCTGGTTCTCCCGTGCGGAAAATGAACGAGGAGGATGAACGTTATTTTCAAACCCTGATGGATGATGTCCATCAGCAGTTCATCGCGGTCGTGGAACGGGAGAGAAAGATGAGCCATGAGGATGTCGTGGCGCTGGCTGACGGGCGCGTGTTCACGGGCGAGCAGGCCCTGACGATGGGGCTCATCGACACGATTGGGACATATGAAGATGCTGTGAAGCTCGCCGCCGAATTGGGGGGAATTCGCGGGGAGCCTGCGATCGTGAAGGAACGCAAGCGGCAATCCTGGCTGAGCCCCGTTCTGGGGGACATGGGAGAAACGGTGAAAGACCTGAAACAGGAACTTCTCGACCGGCCTATTCTCTCCTACCGGTTCGCGGGACCCTACTGAGCCGGGGTGACCGAAAAGGACCTTCACCAACGACGAAGTGCTTCTGGACAGCGGCAACCACAACAATAGAGGAGGTGCACGTTGACTAAGGCTGATATTGTCGACACCATTGCCACCGCGACAGGGTTGACCAAAGTGGAGACGGAAGCGGTGGTTGACGGTTTCATCTCCACGGTGATCAACGCGATGAAGGAAGGGAAGAACATCGAGATCCGGGGGTTTGGCAGCTACAAAGTGAAGAAGCGCAAGGGAAGAGTTGCCCGGAATCCGAGAACCGGCGAGCAGGTGATGGTGAGCGAACACTGGGTACCGCTGTTCAAGGTATCCAAGGAAGTGAAGTCCCTGGTGAACGAAAACCTGCAAAAAGGGAGCGCGTAGTCCAGCGATGGCGTTAGCAAGAATCGTGTGTGGTGCGTGTGGTGCCGATATACCTCCTGGGGCGACGGTGTGTCCCGGGTGTGGAGTAGCCGTCGAGTTCCCGGTTCTCGACGCGAGGGAGGCCCCGCAGATGTGCACGCTCTGCGGTTTCCGGAATTCCCCGGCTGCCGCTTTCTGTGAGTCGTGCGGAGCGAAGCTGGCGGGAAGTGCCGCAGCCCCTTCCGTTCAGCGGAGGGAGCGCGCTCAGAAGCCGGCACGTCCGGCGCCTGCGCGTGAAAAAGGGCGCATGCGGAAGCCGGAGGGAGGATCGCGCTTTGAGCCGTGGCAGATCGTCTCGGCTGTTGCGGTGCTCGCGCTGGTTGTGGTGGTGTTCTATATGTTGATGCCGGGCGATCAAGGCTCCGCGCCGCGGACGGTTCCTACGCCGGATCCCCAGGCCGCAGCGTCGATGGCACAGATCGACGCATTGCAGCAGGCCGTGGATGCCAATCCCCGGGACACCGCCTCCCGGTTGCGCCTGGCAAACCTGTTGCATGACCACGGCATGGTCCCCCGCGCCATCGATCATTACAATGAATACCTGGAGCTCGAGCCGGCGGATCCCAATGCCCGCGTGGACCTGGGCATCTGTTATGATCAGCTTGCGCTGCAGGATTCCCTCAATGCCCCCCGGTATTTTGCTCTTGCGTTGCGGGAAATGGAAACGGTGGCGAAGAATTCGCCGACGCATCAGCCCGCGGCGTTCAATCTTGGCATCGTGAACCTGCACATGGGCAATCTGGAAGAATCCAACAAGTGGTTCAGGCGCGCGGTGGAGTTGGACGGAAGTTCGGAGCTTGGGATGCGGGCGCAAAACATTCTTCAAAAGCACACATTTCCTCAGTAACACTCGCGAACAGGAAAGGAGGTCTCATGCCCAGCGGCAAAAAGCGCAAGCGTCACAAGATGGCGACGCACAAGCGGAAGAAGCGCTTGAGAAAGATGCGTCATAAGAAGAAGATGCGGTAGGTTGCTTCTTTCGGTGGAAGTTGATATTTTCAAATGTTGACCCCTTTTTCCGAAGGATACTGTATGACAGAAAATAACGGGATGGTGAAGGGCCTGGTCATCGGTCTTCTGGCGGGAGGTGCGATCGGCGCGATTGTCGCGTTGCTGTATGCGCCGAAGAGTGGGAAGGAGTTGCGGGCGGACATCCGCAAAAACGCGGATGACCTGGTGGGAGGAGCGGAGGAGTACCTCCATGCGGCAAAGTCGAAAGCCGGCGAGATCGTCAGCGAGGCAAAACGGCGCTCCGACCAGTTGATTTCGGAGGCAAAGAAGAAGGCGGACTCGCTGCTCGAGGACGCCGACAAAGTCATTTCCGACGCCCGTCAGAAGGTCGAGCCGGTCGTGCAGGAGGGGACAAAAGTGAAAGAGGCGATCAAGGCGGGTGTGGAAGCATTCAAAGAGGAGCGGCGCCGATCCTGATCCGGGCGCTGCAAACAGGAGTCTTCCGTGCAAGATCTGCTCACCATTGCTGAAATTCTGGCTCTCCTCTGTGTATCGGCACTCTGTGTCTATCTGATTGTCGTGCTCGCGCGTCTGAAAGAGACACTCGGCCACGTGGAGAAGGAAGTGAAGGATCTGGCGGCCCACGCACTGCCCATCCTCGAGAACACCGAATACATCACCGCGCGACTGAAGAGCGTTGCCGAAAACGTCGATGATCAGGTGCTAACCGTGCGGGAGTCCATCGCGTCGATCAGGGAGATCGCCGACAACGTTGTCGCGCTCGAGCGGAAAATCCAGGAGCGGATCGAAGGCCCGGTGCTCGACGGCGTCTCTTATCTTTCTGCGATCGTCACCGGCATTCGAACATTCATCCAACGCGTCCGCGCTTAAGCGGGTGCACGTTTTCCTGACAGCACTGGCCGTCCCCGTCCGGGCGGCGGCCATGTGCTGTGCTGTCTCCGGCGCACACCAATGATTGGAAGGAATCGACATTGCTATGAAGGAATACACGGCTGACCACATCCGCAACGTGGCGCTCATCGGCCACGGAGGTGCGGGGAAGACATCGCTGTCCGAGGCATTGCTCTTCTCCGCAGGAATGACCACCCGCCTCGGCAGAGTAGAAGAAGGCAATACCCTCTCCGACTATCACTCCGACGAAACCGAACGACAAATCTCGATCACCACCTCACTCCTCTTCTGCGAATGGAAGGGCGTCAAGGCCAATATCCTGGACACTCCGGGATATACCGACTTCACCGGCGAAGTGATCGCGTCGCTGCGGGTCGCCGACACCGCGGTCGTGCTGCTGAAAGCCGTCGAAGGAGTGGAAGTGGGAACGGAGATCGTTGCCCGCTACACATCCGAGCGCAAGAACGCGGTGGTCTACCTGATCAACAAGCTCGATCAGGAGAACGCCGATTTCGACAAGGTCCTCGCGCAGGCGCGCGAGACGCTCAGCCATGATATTCTCCCCCTGCAATTTCCTCTCAACGCGGGGCTCGGTTTCGACTGCATCGTCGATGTGGTCCGGATGAAGTTGCTGAAGTTCGCTCCGGGCGGGAACGGCAAGTACACCGAACAGGACATCCCCCGGGAAGCTGAGGCGCGTGCCAAGGAGCTGCGCCAGCAAATGCTCGAGCTCATCGCCGAGACCGATGAGAACCTGCTCAACAGTTACCTGGAAAAAGGTGGACTGAGCGACAGCGAAGTGCGCGAAGGCCTGCGTGCCGGCATCCGCCACCGCACGCTGTTCCCGCTGCTCTGCGCATCCTCCACGCAGAACATCGGTGCCTCCAGTCTCCTGGACTTCCTGACGGACTACTGCCCGGCTCCCACGGATATCGGGACGGTGCAGGGGCAACAGCCCGGCGCGACCAACGGCAACGGAACGGTCGAGGTCAAGCAGGATCCCAATGGCCCCCCCGCGCTGTTCATCTTCAAGACCATCTCCGAATCCCACGTGGGCGAACTCTCCCTCTTCCGGCTCTTCTCGGGGACGATCAGCCCGGGGCTGGACATGGTGAATTACTCGAACGGCAAGTCGGAGCGCCTGGCACAGATGTACGTCATGAACGGCAAGGAGCGCAAGGAAGCCCCCAGGCTCACCGCGGGCGATATCGGTGCGGTGGTGAAACTCAAGGACACGCACACGAACCACACGCTCGCAAGCAAGAGCCTTCCCGTCGTGTTCCCGCCGACGCAGTTTCCCGAACCGGTCTTCCATGCCGCTGTCCTCCCGAAATCCAAGGGGGACGAAGACAGGATCTCGACCGGTCTCCATTCGCTCCACCAGGAGGACCCCACGTTCATGTTCCGCGTGGATCCCGAACTTCATCAGACGATCATCAGCGGGCAGGGGGAACTCCACCTGAACGTCATCGTGAAACGTCTGAAGCAACGCTACGGCGTGGACGTGGACATGAGTGAGCCCAAGGTGCCCTACCGCGAAACCCTGAAGGCGGTGGTGAAGGACGCCGAGTACAAGCACAAGAAGCAGAGCGGCGGGCACGGACAGTATGGCCACGTGCATCTGCGGCTGGAGCCGCTCAAGCGGGGGCAGGGATTCGAGTTCCTGGATGAGATCGTTGGCGGCGTCGTGCCGGGCAAGTTCATCCCTGCCGTGGAGAAAGGCGTCGTTGAGGCGATGAAGGAGGGGCCGCTGGCGGGCTATCCTGTGGTCGACGTCCGCGTGGCGCTCCACTACGGTTCGTATCATGATGTTGATTCTTCCGAAATGGCATTCAAGATCGCCGCGTCCCAGGCTTTTCGCAA
>JAGDMJ010000034.1 GCA_017860555.1 Bacteroidota bacterium | reverse complement strand
GATGGGATCACCAGGAAAAATCGAAAAAAACCACATAATATACACAATTTCCGGGAAAAAGCAAAATTAGGAATAAATAATATCTCTATATACTAAAGCTAAGAGCAGTAATATACACGGTGGATATGTGCATATGAAAGGATGCCGGACGACAACAAGCGCAGACAGACGATAGAGATGCATTTCGTTCAGGTATTACATGAACGTGGGAGACGTGGATAACGATGTGAGTCGTACACAATAAGTAGCTGGATGTTGTGACAGGATCTCTTCACGAAAGATATTCCCATCAAGTTCACTACTATGCACGGATGGTCCACGCATTGATTGACATGTTATACACACAACGAGCTAGAATGGTTGATGGTCTAGACATGACCGAGAAGTTGTAAGCGTCGTTTGATTTGACTTACGTTAGCCTGATATTTCTGGTCGAGTCGCATCTGGTCTTCGACCGATTGATATGCGTGGATAACCGTGCTGTGATCCCTGCCGCCGAAATGAAGGCCGATGGTCTTGAGGGATGAGTTGGTAAGTTCCTTCGCCAGGTACATGGCAACCTGGCGGGCATTCACGATTTCCTGCTTGCGTGTCTTTGCCCGAATCAGGTCCTCAGGGATGTTGAAATAGTCGCAAACCGTACGCTGGATGGTTTCAATCGTAATGGGCGACTTCACATCTCCTACGACAACCTTCAGAACATCCCGAGCAAGCTCAACGGTGATCTCTCTCCCCTCGAGCGACGAGCGGGCAAGAAGGCTGATAAGACATCCTTCCAACTCGCGGATGTTGGACGTAACGTTTGCCGCAATGAACTCGACGACGTCACGAGGAAGGTCGATTCCGTCGTCCTCACTCTTCTTGCGCAGGATGGCGATGCGGGTCTCGAGGTCGGGCGGTTGAATGTCCGACGTAAGTCCCCACTGGAACCGGGAAAGCAGCCGGTCATCCAACCCTTTTAATTCCTTGGGAGGGCGGTCCGATGAAAGCACAAGTTGCTTGCCGATC
The DNA here is from genome assembly GCA_017860555.1 of Bacteroidota bacterium. Classification (GTDB taxonomy): domain Bacteria; phylum Bacteroidota; class Ignavibacteria; order UBA10030; family UBA6906; genus JAGDMJ01. The sequence goes on along the minus strand of JAGDMJ010000034.1, from coordinate 12,648 downwards.
TGGTGAAGTTCATTGAACGTGTGGAAAAAGTTGTCCTGCGTTTTTTCCTTTCCGGAAAAAAACTGAATGTCGTCTACAATCAGGATGTCCATGCTCCTGTAGAAACTTGAGAAGTCACTGATCCGGTCGCTTTGAATGGCATCAACGAATTCGACGGTAAACTTCTCGCTGGAGACATAGATGACACGTTTTGCCTTGCCATGGGCAATCGCGTAGTTGCCGATGGCCTGCATCAAATGGGTCTTTCCGAGGCCTGTTCCCCCGTAGATCACCAGCGGATTGAACGACGTCCCTCCTGGGTTGTTGGCAACCGCGGAGGCCGCAGCACGAGCCAGTTGGTTGCTGTCGCCTTTGATGAAGTTATCAAACGTGTACCGTGGGTTCAAGAAGGATTGGAATGACTCTCCCCGGGTCTCAGTGGACCGGTGCAGGGCATGTGCCCCCGTTGACGTGAAGGATTCCGGCTGAGGCGGATACGATCGTCTTTCGGGCCGGGTCGGTGTAGGGAGCATCACGTGGTATTCCGTATCCATCTGAAGCTCATCTGTCCGGACAAAATACTCCAGTGCAGCACCTTTCCCCAGCACATTGGTGATCGTGGTGTTGATCACCATGTAGTAATGTTCCTCAAGCCAATCATAGAAGAACTGGCTAGGAACCTGAACGGTGAGGGTACCGGAACGGAGGTGGAGGGGAACAATCGGTTCGAACCAGGTCTTGAAGCTCTGCGTATTGACGCTTTCCCGGATTATTTCCAGGCATGCGGACCAGACGCGTGTTGCCTGTTCTGTGTCCGAGGGATGTTGTTGCACGTCGTCTATTTCAGCCATTGCAAATACCGATATTTCAAACGGTCGATGGATGGTGTACAATGCACGCGCCCCGCTGGACACAAGACGTTTATGACGCAAGCGTGATGGGGCTCTCGTGTACTATTGCACATTAGGTAATTGTCCGAGCACGTTCACGGACTGATTCTTACGAATCAGCGACGAAGAATTATCAACAGATGAAGGCAAGTTATCCACAAATTTACACACACGGTCAGCCGAGAGGGCTCAGAAAGATATCAATGAGATATCCACACGGTGTTGGAAACTTTAGCAGCTTTAAGGGCAATATCTTAGAGAAGGTTTGTGCAGTTGCGAACACAACCAATTGATACATTGTAGTTTCCGGCGGATCAGTTGACAGGAGAGGCGATGGAAAACTATGCACATATTGTCAACAGCACCTGATTTTCCTCCCCCCTTTTGATAATAACACAATCAACCAAGGTACGCAAGGGAATAGTTACCTTTTTGTGTTGTATGTCTGGCATATTTTTTCTATCTTCATGCACTACGCATCAGAAGGCCGTTGGAACGGGGATTGTCCAGGTCTGGGCACCCCCTTTTTTTTCGCCCGGCGGCGGCGATGTTTTTTCACCTACAGAATCAGGAGCTCCCAGCAATGAAGCGCACGTTTCAGCCGCACAAGAGGAAGCGAAAGAACACGCACGGGTTTCGCGAGCGTATGGCCAGCAAGGACGGCAGGAAGGTTCTCGCCAGGCGCCGAGCCCGAGGACGCAAGAAGCTCACCGTGAGTGATGAACGGTAGGTGAAGAAGCAGGAGACCCTCCGCGGACGGGACACCTTCAGCAAGCTGTACGCTTCCGGCCGTCGTGTTGATGGTGAACTTATTCGTTGTTTGCATCTTGTGGAGAGCGATTCCACGGCGCGGGTGCTGACAGGATTTGCCGTTCCGCGCAGGACATGCAATGCTGTGCGCAGGAATCGCCTGCGACGACTCATGCGGGAGGCATTCAGGCAGGAACGGGGAGGCCTCCGTTCGGCGCTGCAAGCATCCCGCTGTTCGGCTCGGATTCTCTTCGTTTTCAAGGGAAAGCGTGATCTCCCGGTGGAGCGTGTGACATTCTATTCGATCCGGAGGGATATCGCACGCTTGTGTAGAGCGCTGATTTCGACGCTGGAGCTCCGGAGTTGTTCATGAAGAGCATATTGACTCTCATCATCCGCGGATACCAGGTTCTTCTGTCCCCCTTTCTTCCTCCCAACACCTGTAGATATTATCCCACATGTTCGGCGTATGCGATCGAAGCCATCAGGAAGTATGGCGCGTTGCGCGGTATGTGGCGGGGGCTCAAGCGGATCGCCCGGTGCCATCCATGGCATCCCGGAGGGTACGATCCGGCCTGACGACATTATGGAGTGACAACGCATGGACAAGCAATCGGTACTGGGATTTGTTCTCATTGGTCTGATCCTCATCGTCTGGATGTGGATACAGACACCCACGACTCCACCGCCCCGGACCGCACCCGCCGATAGTGCCGCCGCGCACCCGGTGCAGCCTGTTCACCGGGACACCACTCCGGCGGTGCCGGCTGCAGTGCCCGAGAAGGGGAAGGCAGACACGTCAGTTGCCGCGCTGGGCCGGTTCTTTGCAGGGGCGGCAGGCGGGACCGAAAAGATTCTCGTCATCAAGACCGATCTCTACACTGCGGAGATTACCACGCGGGGCGGTTTGATCCGCAAATGGGAGCTGCAGAATTACCTGACCTGGGACAAACTGCCGGTGCAGCTGGTCGAGTACGACAGAGGTGGTGATTACAGCATGCTGTTCACCTCCAGTGACGGCAAGCTGATCAACACCAGGAACCTCTACTTCAATGCCGATTTTCCCGCCTGGAAGACCATTATGCTGACCGGCGAATCCGCGTTTTCCATCGACCTTGTGTTGCGGGTGGACGCCGGGCATTCGATCACCAAACGGTTCACCTTCACAAACGGCAAATATTCCTTTGACACCGAGTTCCTGATGCAGGGGATGGACCAGGTCATCTCCAACTTCGAGTACCAGATCGTTTGGGAACACGGTCTCCGCTATGCCGAGCACAACAGTGTAGACGAATCAAGTTTTGCCATGGCCTACGTGTATTCGGGGGGAGAGCTGGCGGAGCTGGATGCGACGAGCATCGGGGAACCGGTCCGGCAGGACATCAACGGCAGCACCGACTGGGTATCCACGCAGACCAAGTATTTCGCCGTGGTCATGATGCCCGAACCGGGAAAGTGTCAGGGAGCCTATCTGGAGGGGACGAAGTCCCAGCAGCCGAACAGCGGGGAGAAGGAAACGTACGCGCTGGCTTTGAAAATGCCCTTGAAGGGAGCGGCGCTAGAGAGCGCGAAGGTCACGGTGTTCATGGGGCCGCTCGATTACGATTTGATCCAGGGCTATGGGCGCGGCCTGGACAAAATAGTGAGCCTGGGAGCGGCATGGATCATCCGGCCCATCTCTGAGTATGTGATGATTCCCATTCTGAAGCTGTTGCGCTGGCTGATCCCGAACTTCGGGGTGGTGATCATTGTCTTCTCCATTATCATCAAGATTGCGCTGCATCCGCTCACCAAGACCAGCATGTCTTCGATGAAGAAGATGCAGGCGTTGACGCCGATGATGACCGAAGTGCGGGAAAAATACAAGGACGACCCGCAGAAGATGAACACGGCGATCATGAACCTGTACAAGGACTACGGGGTAAACCCGGCGGCCGGCTGTCTGCCTCTGTTACTGCAGATGCCGATCCTCTTCGCCCTGTATTCGGTTTTCCGCTCGTCGATAGAGCTGCGGCAGGCGAGCTTTGTCGGCTGGATCACGGACCTCTCGATACCCGATACGATTCTGACGCTGCCGTTTGCCATCCCGCTCTTTGGAATAACGGATATAAGCGGCCTTGCGCTGGCGATGGGCATTACGATGTTCATCCAGCAGAAGATGACCGTGACCGACCCCCGTCAGAAGACCATGGTCTGGATGATGCCCATCCTGATGACGCTGATGTTCAACAGCCTCCCGTCCGGGCTCAACCTGTACTACTTCGTCTTCAACCTGCTTTCCATCGGGCAGCAGGTGTGGATCAACAAACAGCATGGTGACGAACCGCTGCGGAAGGTGGAACGGAAACGAAAGAGCGGCGGGATCCTGGACCGGCTGACCAAGGATATGCCGAAGTTGAAGCAGTAATAGCCGGCGGAGCCGGGTGTCTGTCAGAACTCAGGAGCCGGCCGGCACTGATTTGGAACGTCAGGTTTTCGAGGGCCCTCGCAGGGCCCTCGGCTGTTTCTTGGGCGTTGAGCCCCCGTTGTCAACCAGAGTTCACGTGTGTCCTCCACCGAAGGCAGAACGCCGCCGGGTGTTGCAACCTCACTTCCCATGCCTGATTTCACGAATTGTAGCCTTCCCGTCGGCCACTCCCGGCCCTCGCAATAGCAGCTATCGCGAGCCTTCCGCATGTTCCTCCGGACCGACGCCGGGGCAGAGACCGGCGAACCGGCCGGCAGGCGGAGCCGGCGCCATCGTACTGAGGATGCCGGCGGGTCCTTCGCACACTGGCGGTATGCCGCCACCAATAACGGCTATAAAACGTTCCGGCCGGTGTCCCGTGTTACATGCCGGGTCGCGCGCCGTGCCTTCAAAAATCCCCCGCCCCCCCGGTTGATCGCGAATGCGGCGGACAAGGCCATCATGCACCGGTCGTGGTCTCCTCTCCCGCTCCGCCAGGAACACCCGGCCGACGGCGGATCGTCCGCACTCTGTGCGCCGCTGGTTTGATAGTCAGGCCGATTCTTCGTAGAATTGAAGATCATGAAGTTGCGCCTGAACGACACGATCGCTGCGATCGCCACGCCGCCCGGCGAGGGCGCAATAGCGGTCATCAGAATCAGCGGGGCCGCGTCTATCGCGATCGCAGACCGCGTCTTCCGCGGCAGGACTCCCCTTGCGGAAGCGCCGGGTTTCACCGTCCACTACGGGACCGTGAACGAATCCAACGGCGCCCCGGTCGACCAGGTACTGGCAACCGTCTTCCGCTCTCCCCATTCCTATACCGGTGAAGATCAAATCGAGATCAGCTGCCACGGCGGCATGTTCGTTGCCCAACGTGTGCTCGATATCGTGGTGGGAGCCGGAGCCCGACAAGCCGAGGCGGGTGAATTTACCCGCCGCGCTTTCGTCAACGGAAAAATCGACCTCGCCCAGGCAGAAGCAATCGCCGACATGATACGGGCGAAAAGCGAGAAAATGCGGGTGGCGTCTTTCGAACAACTCCAGGGAAGACTGGGAGAACGGGTCCGGATGCTTCGCAAAGAGCTTATGGATCTGTGCGGACTGCTTGAAGTGGATCTGGACTTCAGCGAGGAAGACCTTACCGTGATCGCGCCCGGGGAGATCGAGCGACGACTGCAGGCCATTGACCGGGCCCTCGAGGAAATGATCTCAAGCTTCGAACTAGGAAAACTAGCACGGGAAGGGGTCGAGGTGGTCCTCGTCGGAAAACCGAACGCAGGGAAGTCCAGCATCTTCAACGCGCTCCTCAAAGAGGAAAGAGCCATTGTGACGCCGCTCCCCGGGACGACCCGCGATTCCCTGGAAGAGAACCTCAGCATAGGCGGTGTGCTTTTCAGGGTTCACGATACCGCGGGGCTTCGAGAGTCAGAGGATATCGCTGAAACAGAGGGAGTCAGGCGAAGCCAGGCCATCATGCAGCGAGCGGATATACTGCTGGACGTGATCGACGCGGCAACGCCTCTCGACCGAGAGGACGTAGCAGGGTGGAGGAGGGGAATTGGGCCCTCGCAATATTGCCTTGCCGTCTATAACAAGGTCGACCTTATTGACAGGAGTGCTGTAGCAAAACTCATCCAGGAGCCTGAAAGCGTTGCCGTCTCGGCCCGGACCGGGGAAGGGTTGAATGAGTTGCGGGATTGCCTCCTCCAGATGGTGAAAGGGAGGAGGGTCGAGATCGTGTCCATCACAGTGACCAACAGTCGGCATGCGCAGAGTCTGGCGAGGGCACGAGAAAGAGTAACAACAGCACTTTTTTCGCTCAGGGGCGGAGCAACCAACGAATTCATCGCCTTCGATGTCCGGGATGCCTCCAATCACCTTGCCGAGATCACTGGTGAGATTACCAGCGAAGAGATCCTGGATGAGATTTTCGCGAAGTTCTGCATTGGAAAATGAGAATGTTCCACGTGAAACATGGCGGGGATGGATAGAAGATTTGATGTCATAGTCGTGGGGGGAGGGCATGCAGGGATTGAGGCCTCACTGGCTTCCGCCCGAATGGGGTGCAAAACCGCTCTCCTCACCATGGATCCGAATGCCATCGGGAGAATGTCCTGTAATCCGGCCATAGGTGGGACCGCCAAAGGGCACCTTGTACGGGAGATAGATGCCCTGGGTGGGGAGATGGGGAAAATAGCAGATGCTACAGGAATTCACTTCAGGATGCTGAACAAGTCCAAGGGGCCGGCAGTCTGGTCGCCAAGGTGCCAGAATGACCGTGATTGGTACGGTCAGGAAGCCGCCCGCAGGGTCATGGAGCAGGATGGGCTCACCGTACTGAGAGATACCCTGACGGATCTTCTTCTTCAAGGGAAGTCGATCAGTGGAATCAGGACCCTGGGAGGGGAGACCCTCTCCTGCAAATCACTCATACTTTGCAGCGGCACCTTTCTCAATGCTGTGATGCACACAGGCGAGTCATCCAGCGTTGGGGGAAGGTTCGGCGAGCCTGCCTCCACCGGGTTGACAGAGATGCTCACGAATCTGGGGTTCGTCACCGGCAGACTGAAGACCGGCACGCCCCCAAGGTTGAGAAAAGACTCCATTGACTGGGGGAGGACCGAGGAGCAAAAGCCTGATGAGGATCCTCAACCCTTTTCTTTCCAGACCCGGAAAATACAGAACCGGCAGATATCGATGTACCTCACCTACACCAATGGTGAAACCCATGCGATCTTGAGAACAGGCTTCGACCGCTCCCCGATGTTCAGCGGGCGCATCAAGGGGGTCGGTCCGAGGTACTGTCCATCCATTGAGGACAAACTCAACCGGTTCGCCGACCGGGAGCGGCACCAGATCTTTCTCGAGCCGGAGGGGTACGATTCAGATATCGTCTATGTCAATGGCTTCTCCACCAGCCTCCCTGAGGATGTTCAGCGCAAAGCCATCCGGACGATAACCGGGCTTGAGATGGCAGAGATGCTCAGGGCGGGATATGCGGTGGAGTACGACTTTTTCCCGCCTCACCAGGTGGAGCATACGCTGGAGACCAAGCTTGTCAGCGGGCTCTTTTTTGCTGGGCAAATCAACGGGACGAGCGGGTACGAAGAAGCGGCAGGGCAGGGGTTGATCGCCGGGATCAATGCGGCGCTTGAAGTGAAAAGGGATGGACCGTTCACGCTCCAGCGCAGCGAGTCATACATCGGTGTCATGATCGATGACTTGATCAACAAGAGCACGGAAGAACCGTACCGCATGTTCACATCACGAGCAGAATATCGGTTGCTCTTGCGTCAGGACAATGCCGATTCCCGGCTCATGAGAAAAGGGCACAGTCTGGGATTGATACCCCAGGACGTCCTGGAGAATCTAGAGAGGAAAGAGGAGCGAGTGGCTGAGGCCAGGCGATTTCTGGAGAACGAGAGGGTCACTCCGGCTGAAGCAGTCCTCATGGCAGACGGGCGATGGGCAAATCTCCCAAGGGAAAACGAGCTGCTCGCACAATTGCTACGCAGGCCCGAGGTATCGCTTTCCGACATTCTCTCTCTACCTCGGCTATTCTCCGACGAGCGCATGCGCATCCTGCTTACCGACCGGGAAGCCAGAGAGAGGGTCGAGATCGAGACGAAATACGAAGGGTACCTGAAGCGCCAGCATGAGCAGATACAACAGTTCGAGAAGAACGAGCAGGTCGCTATTCCCCAGGGGTTTGACTTCGCCGGCGTGAGGTCTCTGAGCAATGAAGGGAAGGAAAAGCTCCAGAGGATAAAGCCCAGGTCGCTGGGACAGGCTTCCAGGATCGCAGGTGTGACCCCGGCAGATCTGTCGATTCTGATGGTGCTCTTGTTGAGGTGATGTTCCACGTGGAACACTCTACCATCCAGCTAATCCAGGCGGTCGCATGACACCAGAAGATACCTCCCAGGACGCCCTCCATCGACTCTCCCGGATCTGCCGTGAGAACGGCCTGAGGCTTGAGGAGGAGCAGGCGTCTCAGCTCCGCCGTTATGTGGAGCTTCTCAAGGAGTGGAATGCCAGGGTCAATCTTATCTCACGGCGGGACGAGGAGAACATCTGGTGGAGTCACATCCTGCACTCCCTCTCGATCCTCTTTTTCGTTCAGCCTTCTCCGGGGATGAGTCTGCTTGACCTTGGCACGGGAGGAGGACTTCCGGGGATTCCGCTGGCGGTTGTCCGGAACGATCTGCATATTGTCTTGCTCGATTCCATCCGGAAGAAGACTGCGGCCGTGCAAGATATGGTGGACCGGCTGTTACTCGCGAACGTGCAGGTGGAGACTGGCAGGGCGGAGGAGATAGGGCTGAAGGACGGTTTCTCTGGATCCATTGACATCGTTCTGGCCAGGGCTGTTGCGCCGCTGGAGGACCTTGTCCGCTGGTCGAAACCACTCCTGCATGGGGCAAAGGCGAAGGATGTGCCTCACCGGTTGGCCGGTATTCCGGGACGGCCGTTGCGCACGCCGCTCCTGATCGCGCTCAAAGGGGGAGACCTTTCCGAAGAGATTCGTCGCGCGCAGCAGAAGGCGCGCACTGGCGTCATCACGGCAAGCGCGCTGGTCTTTCCGGGCAGTGAAGAGATCGGACTGGACGACAAGCGCCTTGTGACCGTGGAACTGTAACTTATATCCGTTATTGCGAAATGCCCATCGAGCACCTGAACGCCCTCGCGCGGCTCCTCACCGAGCAGCGCAACCCCGCTTCGCACGACCTGGACACCCTCTCCGTGGAGGAAGTCCTCCGCCTGATAAACGCCCAGGACAAGCTGGTTCCGCTGGCCGTGGAGAAAGAGATCCCTTATATCTGCCAGGCGGTCGATCTCCTGGTGGCAGCGTTCCGGCATGGCGGACGGCTGATCTATGCGGGCGCGGGCACCAGCGGAAGACTCGGTATCATTGACGCCTCCGAGTGCCCCCCGACATTCGGCACAGAGGCCTCACAGATCGTCGGGATGATCGCCGGGGGGACAAGCGCGATGTTCACCTCGCAGGAGGGGGCGGAGGACAACCAGGTGCAGGCCCGGCTGGATATCGACGCGCTGCACGTCGGCTCGAACGATGTCGTATGCGGCATTGCCGCGAGCCGGCGCACTCCCTACGTGGTGGCCGCAGTGGCCAGGGCCCATGAGCGGGGAGCTAGGACGCTCTACGTGACCACCAATCCCCGGTCGGACTTCAACCTGAAGGTGGATGTGGCGATCTGCCCCGAGGTAGGCCCTGAAGTGCTCATGGGTTCCACCAGAATGAAATCTGGCACGGCGCAGAAACTGGTACTGAACATGCTCACCACGACGGCCATGGTCCGGATGGGCAAGGCCTATGAGAACATGATGGTCGACCTGCAGCTGACCAATAACAAGCTCGTCGAACGCGCCAGGCGGATCGTCATGATGGCAACAGGTGTTGATTATGATTTGGCGGCAGAGACCCTCAGGAAGGCCGACGGTCATGTCAAGACGGCAATCGTCATGCTGAAGACGGGGGCCGACGCGGAAGAAGCGCGCCGCCGCGTGGCTGAGGCCGGCGGATTCGTGCGAGGCGCGCTGACGCAATGAACTGACAGTAACCATCCGCTGACGCGGGGCAGAACACCGCCAACCCCCGCGGGCGGCATTTCATCCCATCCTTTGCCGCGCAGTCGCTGCGCGGCAGGGGACGGGTATTGGCATTTGGATGATCGAAGAGCTCAAGAACCGAATAGTCGCCGCTCCTGCCTTTGAGAGGCTCGAGTCGGAGGCCGCGCGTCTGGCACCGGGAGACGTAGTTTCAGCCGAGGGGGTTGCCGGATCCCTCTTGGCGTTGCTTGCCGCCCTGCTGCACGAACGCCTTGGACGGCAGGTGCTCATCGTGGCGCGGGACCGCGAGTCTGCCGAGCGGCATCGCGACGACATGGGGCTCTGCCTTCGCCTGCGCAGTGTTTCCTACTTCGCAGGGAAGGAGGGGACGCATACTCCCGGGGATGTGGCCAGTGATGTCGCCGACATCCAGGCCCTCCGCGCCCTGACCGTCGATCACGCCCCGGTTGCGGTCACGCATCCCCGGGCGCTCCGGCTCCGGCTGCCGGCACCGGCATCGGTGGCGCGGCAATCCTTCTCGCTTCAGGTTTCCGCCCAGCACAGCATGACGCAGATCCGCGCGCGGCTGGAGGAGAGCGGTTTCGAGCAGAAGGATTTCGTGGAGGCATATGGAGACTACGCCGTGCGGGGCGGGATTATGGACATCTACCCGTTCGCGGGGGAAAACCCGGTGCGCGTGGAGTTCTTCGGCGACACGATCGAATCGATCCGAGAGTTCGATCCCCTGTCCCAGCGGTCGATCAAGGAACTTTCTATAGCCGTTATTGTTCCCGACTTCCTTGCGGGCCCGGGGGCGGACGCTCCGCCCCCCGACGCGGCCCCGCGCCTTGCGTCGCTCCTGGACTACCTGCAGCCGGACGCCCTGATCGTCATTGATGAACCGGACCTTGTCCGTGCGGAGCTTGCGTCTCCCGGGCAGGAACCATCCGGGCGGCATCTCGATCGGGAGCAGATCGAGGAGTTGCTCGGCCTTTTTGCCCGGGTGCAGTTCCACTCCCTTGCACCCCTTGCCGCGGAGTCGATCCACTTCGGCGCCACGCATCAGCCGGCATTCAACGGAAGCGTTGCCATCCTCAGGCGCGAGCTCGCTCAACTGCAACGCCGCGGCGTCACGGCCACGATCACATGCGACACACCATCCGAGCTCGCCCGCATCAAAGAGCTGCTCGCCACGGCCTCCCCGACGGACGCGGAGCAGAACGACGGAGAGCCGGAGCCCGGCCTCGATCTGGCTGCGATCCGCTTCTCGGTCGACGCTCTCCATGCCGGGTTCCTTTTCCCCGAAGCCGGCCTGGCGGTCTACACCGAGCACCAGATCTTCAGCCGCCTCAAACGGCGCGGCAGAAAACGGCCCCCACGCTTCAAGGGCTTCTCGGAAAAGGAGCTGCAACAGCTGCACATCGGCGACCACGTTGTCCACCAGGATTACGGGATCGGCCGCTTCGGCGGACTCAAGAAGATCAAAGTGCGCAACGCCGAGCAGGAAGTCGTCTCCGTCCTCTACGAAGAGAAGGACGTGCTCTACGTCAACCTGAACTACATCAACAAGCTGCAGAAGTACTCTTCCAAGGAAGGCCACGTTCCCAAACTCACCCGCCTGGGAAGCCCGGAGTGGGACCGGCTCAAGGCCCGCGTCAAAAAGCGCGTCAAGGATATTGCGCGCGACCTGATCCAGCTCTACGCGCGACGAAAGCATCTACCCGGATTTGCCTTCAGCAGGGACACCCCGTGGCAGAAGGAACTCGAAGCGTCGTTCATGTATGAAGACACCTTTGATCAGGCCAGGACCACCCGTGAGGTGAAAGAGGACATGGAAGCGCCGCACCCGATGGACCGGCTCGTGTGCGGCGATGTTGGCTTCGGGAAGACGGAAGTGGCCGTGCGGGCTGCGTTCAAGGCCGTGATGGATGGCAAGCAGGTGGCCGTGCTGGTGCCGACCACGATCCTGGCCATGCAGCACTACAACACCTTCCTCGACCGCACCTCGCGCTACGGGGTGAACGTGCAGGTGATCTCCCGCTTCAAAGCGAAAAAGGAGCAGACCGCCATCCTCGAACGGCTCAAAGGAGGACGAATCGATCTCATCATCGGCACGCACCGGCTGCTCTCCAAAGATGTCGGCTTCAAATCCCTGGGGTTACTGATCATCGATGAAGAGCACCGCTTCGGCGTCTCAGCAAAGGAGAAGCTCCGCCAGATGAGAGCGGAGGTGGACACGCTGTCGCTGACCGCCACGCCCATTCCGCGCACGCTGCACTTCTCCCTCATGGGCGCCCGCGACCTTTCCCTGATTGCCACGCCTCCCAGGAACAGGCTCCCGATCATCACCGACATTACCCAATGGAACGACGACCTGATCCGTGGCGCCGTGCTTCGCGAGATACAACACGGAGGGCAGGTCTACTTCGTGCATGACCGGGTTCAGAACATCGAAGAGATCGCGCAGCACTTGCGCGAGATCCTTCCCTCCGTTCGCATCCGTCATGCGCATGGACAGATGCACGCGCACGAGCTGGAAAACGTGATGATGGAGTTTCTGGAAAAGCACTTTGATCTGCTTGTTGCCACCAAGATCATCGAATCCGGACTGGACATTCCGAACGTCAACACGATTATCATCAATCGTGCCGACCGCTTCGGCATGGCGGAGCTCTACCAGTTGCGGGGCCGCGTGGGACGCTCGAACGTCCAGGCGTATGCCTATCTTCTGACGCCTCCTGTGTCGGTGATGCCGAGGGCGACCCTGCTCCGGCTGCAGGCCGTGGAGGAATTCACCGAGCTCGGCTCGGGCTTCAACCTGGCCATGCGTGATCTGGAGATTCGCGGCGCGGGAAATCTGCTGGGGAGTGAACAGAGCGGCTTCATTGAGACCATGGGATTCGAGACCTACACCCGCATTCTTGAAGAAGCCGTTCAGGAACTGAAGGAGCAGGAATTCCAGGATCTTTTCGCCGACGAGCGGCGGCCGCCCCGGCTGGAAAGCGACGT
>JAGDMJ010000548.1 GCA_017860555.1 Bacteroidota bacterium | reverse complement strand
GGCATTGGGCACCGCGGCGTTGGCAACGTTTTTTCCAGAAGCGCGGAGTGCGGCGATGACTGACAAAAAGAATCCCGGTGGATTCACGCTCAAATATGGCCCCCCTATTGGCATGTTCGAAGCGCATGCGGGGAAAGATCCCCTGGACCAGATCAAATTCATGGCCGACCAGGGATTTCGCGCAATGTTCGACAATGGCCTGATGGGTCGCCCGGTCTCGGAGCAGGAGGCCTTTGCGAGGGAGACCACGAGGCTGGGAATGGAGATCGGCCCATTTGTGGCATACGCGGACTTTTCGGTGAAATCGTTCGTGACGCGCGATGCGTCCGTGCGTGAGATGATGGGGCAGAAGCTCAAGACTGCCGTTGAGACGGCGAAGCGGACGAATGTCAAGACCACGCTTGTGGTTCCCGGGCGATTTGATGAACGGCTGGACTGGGACTATCAGACGACGAACGTCATCGAGAACCTCAAGTGGTGTGCCGGCATCTGCGAGCCCGGTGGTCTGGCCATCGTCATCGAGCCGCTGAACCCCAAGGATCACCCGGGCCTTTTCCTGACCAAGATGTCCCAGGCGTATCAGATCGCCCAGTCCGTCGGCAGCCCGGCCTGCAAGATTGTCAATGATATCTATCACCAACAGATCACGGAGGGAAATATTATCCCCAATATCGATGCCTGCTGGGATCGGATCGCGGCATTCCATTGCGGAGACACCCCTGGCAGGAAAGAGCCTGGCACGGGAGAGCTCAACTATCGTTCGATCTTCTCCCACATTCGATCCAAAGGATACAAAGGTGTGATCTGCATGGAGCATGGCATGAGCATGAAAGGCAAAGAAGGAGAAATGGCTGTCATTAATGCGTATCGGAGTTGCGACATTTCCTAATAACACGAGGTACGATCATGAAAAACATGTATGACGATGAATTGTCTGGACTCACCAGGCGTGATTTTATCAAGGCTGCATCCATGGCGTCGCTTGCGGCGGTGGTGACCGGTCCAACCATCCTGCACGCGGCCGACAAGGAGAAAATCCGGGTCGGTCTTATCGGGTGTGGAGGGCGGGGCACGGGCGCGGCGATGGATTGCGTGGAAGCGTCCCCCGATGTTGTCATTGTTGCTCTGGGCGACTTGTTCCCGGACAGAGTGGAAGGATCACTGAAACACCTGAAAGAGAAGCTCGCGAAGGACAATCTTGCTGCGACTCCAGAGACCTGTTTCTCGGGCTTCGACGCCTTCAAGAAGGTGATCGCCGCGGATGTGGACGTCGTAATCCTTGGCGCTCCTCCGTTCTTCAGGCCACAACACTTGCAGGCGGCGGTGGAGGCGGGCAAACATGTCTTCATGGAGAAGCCCGTTGCCGTTGATCCCGCCGGTGTGCGGTCCGTGATGGCCTCGGCGGATGTCGCAACACAGAAAGGGTTGTCCGTTGTTGCCGGCACCCAGCGGCGGCATCAGGCGCACTACATCGAGATCATGAAACGCATCCGCGGGGGAGATATCGGCGAGATCGTCTCCGGACAGTGTTACTGGAACATGGGCGCACTCTGGGTAGAACGGGCCGCGCAAAATTGGGCGGACCGCATCATCCACAATTGGTCGGACATGGAATGGCAGATCCGGAACTGGCTTTTCACGGTCTGGGTCAGTGGCGACCACATCTGCGAGCAACATGTGCATAATCTGGATGTGATCAACTGGGCGATGGGAACCCATCCGGTCAAGTGCACCGGGATGGGAGGGCGGGCCGCGCGAACCGACCCGATGTACGGCAACGCCTTCGACCATTTTGCAGTCGAGTACGAATATCCCAATGGAGCCCGGATCCTGAGCATGTGCCGCCAGACCGCCGGCGCTACGGACAATGTCTCGGAACGTGTGGTGGGAACTAAGGGCTTCTCGTACACGGATGGTGCCGACGGGTACATCAAGGGGGCGAAACCTTATGCTCCGGGAAAGGCCTCGCCGAACCCGTACGTCCAGGAACACGTGGATCTGATCGCAAGCATCAAAGCCGGCAAACCGATCAACGAAGCAAGGCAGGTTGCTGAAAGCACGCTGACTGCGATCATGGGGCGGATGAGCGCTTATACCGGCCGTTCCTTGAGCTGGGATTGGGTCCTGAACACTTCAAAGCTCGACCTCACGCCTCCTCATTTTGAATTCAAGGCGCTGCCGCCTCTCGAAGTCGCTGTTCCGGGAAAGACGGTACTCGCTTAGGAGGAAATCGATCACGGAATCTTGAGGCGGAGATCGTAGCTTCCTGGATTCCATTGTACCGGATCCTCAGGGACCGAAACCGCTCAGACCCGCTCCCGGTTACATGGTGTGTCGCGTGCCCCGGGAGTGTCTTCGGGCGGGAACTGGACTGAGGTATCTCCCGTGTTGCGGTCACCCGCGGGAAATCCATGAACGTCTCGGTGCAAAAACCAAGGGGTATGACATGAAACAGATATTCCTGCTTTCTGCTTTGTTGATCCTTGCTTTCATCCTGCATGGCTGTTTTCCCGGCGGAG
>JAGDMJ010000033.1 GCA_017860555.1 Bacteroidota bacterium | reverse complement strand
CGGAGGACCATATGGCAACGCCAAACGGAGATCTCTACACTGCCGGGAATATCGCCAAGGAGCTAGCTGTTTCCGACGCCAAGGTGAAGAAGGCCATTCAGGAGCTCAAGATAAAGCCTGTTGCGAAGAAAGGCGTGTGCAACTACTACGCGAAGGATGCCGTTGCGAAGGTAAAGGCCGCGTTGAAATAGGCATGAGGTGGCAGGTTTCAGGTCAAGCGGAAAACTTCTGAAGAACTCATCCACACCGGGATCGGCCCTGGCCCGTGCGGCGCTTTTCTTTGTCAGGGTACTTGCCCGGCCGATTTGCCCTTGCGCCCCTTTTTTCAGGCACTTTCTCCGCGTGGCGGGAGTTGACCAAAGTAGGAACTGCGATGCGCATACGACATCTACGCCCGGTTGGCTACGCCAGAGACCTCGTCAGACGGGAATTCAAGTTGCTTGTCACGATCCTGGTAATCGTCGCAAGTCTCTGGACGTTTCTTGTCCTTGCCAATGCGGTAGACGGAGGGGCGATACAGGAGTTTGACGATGCGGTACTCGTATCGCTCAGGCAGGCCGGGAATCAAGAGGTACCCCGGGGCCCGGCCTGGCTTTCTGAAGTGATGCGGGATGTCACCTCGCTCGGTGGTGGACCTGTTATATTCCTGGTGACACTCACGGTTGCCATCTATGTGGGGCTTCACAGGAAGTATCAGGCACTGGTTCTGCTCCTTGTCACCGCCGTCGGAGGACTCTTGCTTGAACTCGGGCTCAAGGAGTTCTTCGGGCGGGGGCGGCCGAGCATTGTGCCACACCTGATGACGGTCAACTCGCTGAGTTTTCCCAGCGGACATTCGATGATGGCCACAGTCGTTTACCTGGTGTTGGCGGCGCTTCTGGCTCCCCAGGTTCCTGACAGGCGTTCCAGGATCTTCGTCATTGCTGTTGCATTGTTGCTTACCTTTGTCATCGGCGTAAGCAGGGTGTATCTCGGCGTCCACTATCCTTCGGATGTCCTCGGCGGGTGGTCGGTGGGGCTGGCCTGGGCAACACTGTGCTGGCTCGCATCATGGTATATCGAACGGCGGCGTACCGCCCGCGGTTCAGTGAACGCGGTCAACGAATTGCAGGAGTGATTCCGATGAAAAGAATACCACCGGTCGTTCTCGCTTTTGTCCTCTCTGCCCTGTGCGCCTTTGCTGCCTGTGGCCTGCTTGCGGGAAAACTTCCATCGTTCACAGGCCCTGAATCCGGCATCAAGGATATTACGCTGCCGCAGGGCTTCAGCATTGAACTGTTTGCACGGGACGTCACCGGGGCACGCTCGCTGACACTGACACCGGGAGGCACCCTCTTCGTTGGCACGCGGGGCACCGGCAAAGTGTACGCGCTTCGACAGGCTCCCGACGGGAAGCAACGGATCTCCACCATTGCTGCCGGATTGCATCATCCGAACGGCGTGGCTTTCAAGGACGGATCGCTCTATGTTGCCGAGATAAGCCGGGTCCTTCGGTTTGAGAATATTGAAAAGTCGCTGGGCAAGTCACCGCAATACACGGTTGTTACCGGCGCATTGCCCGACAAAGAAGCGCACGGGTGGAAATTCATCCGGTTTGGACCCGACGGCAAACTTTACATCCCGGTCGGGATGCCGTGCAACATTTGCGAGGAGGAGGATAAACGGTTCGGGACGATCATGCGCTGCAATCCCGATGGCAGCGGTCTCGAGATCTACGCGAGCGGGGTTCGAAACACGGTGGGATTCGACTGGCACCCGGAGACACGTGAACTCTGGTTTACCGAGAACGGGCGCGACAGGCTCGGCGACGATATTCCTCCGGATGAGCTCAACCGTGCCCCCGTACAGGGAATGCACTTTGGCTTTCCTTATTGTTACGGGAAGGGGGAGAATAACCCCGAGTTCAAGGGAGCCGAATGCGGGCAGTACACTCCGGCCGAGCTGGAATTGGGCCCGCATGTTGCCGCGCTCGGTATGCGGTTCTATACCGGTTCCATGTTTCCCTCCCGGTATCGCGGCGGCATCTTCATAGCCGAGCACGGATCCTGGAATCGCTCGACCCCGATCGGATACCGGATCATGTTCGTGAGGATGGAAAAGGGGAAGCCGGTCTCGTACGACGTCTTCGCCGAGGGATGGCTGCAAGGAAGCGCGGCATGGGGACGTCCTGTGGATGTGGAAGTGATGCCCGACGGGTCGCTGCTTGTGTCTGACGACAAAGCGGATGCGATTTACAGGATCAGCTACAAAGGACAATGAAGCCTGGGCCGGCCACAAGAGACGGATAACTCACTTCCCCCCAAGTTGCTTTTCTCCGGGCCGGTCTCTACATTTCTTCAGTTGGATCTCCCTCTCTCACTCTCAGGAGCCAGACCATGTCCCGCCCTCTCGACAGACGCTCATTTCTCAAGGCCGGCGCCCTGGTTGGGTTGACACCCTTTGTTCCGCGTACCCTGATCGCAGATGCCCTTTCGGAGAAAGCTGCCCTCCCGGCAGTCACAGCGAATCCGCAGGTCGCCATTGTCAAAGGAACGGACTACAACAAAGCGACCGTCAAGGCGCTGGAATTGCTCGGGGGAATGCGGCACTTCGTGACCAGGAACGCGACCGTCGGTTTGCTCATCAACTCCCGGTATGACAAGCCCGGCACATTCGTGAAGCCCGAAATCGCCCTTGCCGTCCTGAAAATGTGCCTCGACGCCGGCGCCGCAAAAATCTACACGATCGAAGGGGTTTCACAGAGCTACTGGAGCCGCTCCGACCTGTCGGGGAAGTTCAAAGAGGAAATCAAGAGCATCCAAGGGGGCAACGATCAGTTTGCCGAAGTGGAGATTCCCAAGGGGGTTTCGCTCAAGAAAACCGAGATCACCCGGGCGTACCTGGATTGCGATGTGCTCATCAATCTTCCCATCGTGAAGGACCATGAGGGCATCCGGACCACCGGGTCACTCAAGAATGTCATGGGGGCAACTTCATACTCGACGAACCGGTACTTCCATCTTGGCAGCGGTGCCAGCGGCTACTATGATGACGTGCAGTGGCTCTCCCAGTGCATTGTAGATGCCAATCTCCTGAGGAAGCCGACGCTCTGCGTCATGGATGCCACGGAGTTCATCGTCACCAATGGACCCTTCGGCCCGGGAAAAATCATGAAGGGGCAGAAGGTGATCGCTGGCGCCGACCCGGTTGCGGTGGATGCCGTTGGAGCCCGGATGCTTGGTCTCAATCCGCGTGACGTCGTGAAGATCCGGCTGGCGCACGAGCAGGGGTTGGGGCAGATGCAAACGGAGGGAATGAGAATCGAAGAAGCTGAAGTATAGCAGCGTTGTCCTCACTGATACCGTGCGATGAGAATCCGCCTTTTGACATTGACGTTGTTATGTTCTCTCACGTCGCTCGCTCAACAGGCACCGTTTGCTGGCATGCTTCCCGCTGATGCCTCCGGCTGGCGCCTTGTGCAACCTCCGCGGCCGTTCGTGGGAGACGATCTGTTCAATATGATCAACGGCGGGGCCGCGCTCTATCTTGAGTACGGCTTCGATCGGGCGGTCTCGGCAAAATATGTGAATAACGAAGGGAAAACAATTGATGCCGAGATCTACACAATGGTGGACGCTGGCGGAGCCTCCGGCATTTTCGCCATCACCGCCGCCGCGGGAGAACAACCGCTCGCGTTGGGCGACGACGGAGAGTTGGGTGAATACTTCCTCGTCTTCCGAAAAGGACGTCACGTGGTGACGGTCAGTGGACAAAACTCGGACACGCCGACCATGGATGCCGTCAAAGCCATCGGCAAGGCGATCGAGCCGCGAATCGATTCTTCCGCGAAAGCCCCCAGGCTCGTAAGAGAGCTTTCGTCGCTCGTTGCGGAAGGATCCCGCCCGGTCTATTTCCGCGGGGCGATCGCGGCAGGCAACTTCTACATGTTTGCCCCGCAGAATGTGTTCAACATCCGCGAAGGGGTGACCGGCGAACGCGACAGTACGCGCTTCTTCGTCTTTCGCTACCCGAGCCAGGAAGAGAGCATCAGAAGCCTCCAGGCTGCCGCGCAGATCTTGCGCACAAGCGAAAAATACTCCAGCTTCAATGCCACATCAAATTCCTTCACAGCCGCCGACCGGGACGGCAACCTCCTTCGTGGTTCCTCTCGTGGCAATACCGTTGTCGTCGTTATAGGATGCAGCGATGCCTCGAATAAGAAGATGGAGGCCGAGGTGACAAACGTGCTGCGGAAACTCTAGGGCCACACCGGCTCTCCCCCCGCACCCCGGGGTAGAAGGAGGAGAGCAGAATGTGAAGGAAAGACCGGGATCGCTTTCTTTTGCCTTCATCACTCTACCCTCTTCCTCCTGCTGGGGAGCGGCACAATTCAACCCGCGACTTTCTCCTTTGCCAGCGCAGCCAGCGCGATATCCAGGTCCTCGATGATATCATCCACGTGCTCCAGCCCCACCGAGATCCTTACCATATCGGGGGTGACGCCGGACTCCCGTTGCTCAGCGTCGGAGAGTTGCTGGTGAGTGGTCGACGCCGGATGGATAACGAGCGTCTTGGCGTCGCCCACATTTGCAAGCAGGCTTGCCAGCTTCAGGTTATTGATGAATGTCTTCCCCGCCTCGATCCCGCCGTCGATCCCAAAGACGATAATGCCGCCAAACGCACCGGGTCGCAGATAGCGTTTTGCGTTTGCATGGTAGGGATGGCTTTCTAGCCCAGGGTAGGAGACCCAGCGGACCTGGGAGTGCTTCTGGAGCCAATGTGCGACTGCCAGGGCGTTCTGGCAGTGACGCTCCATGCGCAGTGAGAGTGTTTCCAGTCCCTGCAGGAGAAGGAACGCGTTGAAGGGGCTCTGGCACGCACCGAGGTCGCGGAGTTGTTCAACACGAGCCCGAATGATGAACGAAATCCCTGCGAATGCGTCCCAGAATTTCAGGCCATGGTAACCGGGGCTTGGCTCGGTGAAGACCGGGAAATTGCCATTGTTCCAGTTGAACTTCCCGGAGTCCACGATCACACCGCCGATCGAAGTGCCATGTCCGCCGATCCATTTTGTGGCGGAATGCACGATGATATCCGCGCCATGGTCAATGGGACGGCAGAGGTATCCTCCACCGCCGAACGTATTATCCACGATGAGCGGAATGCCATGCCGATGCGCCACCTCGGCGATGGCGGCAATGTCCGGAACGTTCAGGCGCGGGTTGCCGATCGTCTCGATATAGAGCGCTTTCGTTTTCTTGTCGATCAATGCAGCGAAGTCCTCAGGTTTGTCCCCGTCCACGAATCTCACCTGGATCCCCAGCCGGGGAAGGGTGACTTTGAACTGGTTATAGGTGCCGCCGTACAGGAGGCTGGTGGAGACGATATTTTCCCCCGCCTGGGCGAGCGTACTGATCGCTATGAACTGTGCCGCTTGTCCGGAAGAGGTCGCCAGCGCCGCCGCGCCACCTTCGAGTGCCGCGATTCTCTCTTCGAACACTCCGTTGGTCGGGTTCATGATGCGGGTGTAGATGTTGCCGAATTCCTTGAGCGCAAAGAGATTGGCAGCGTGGCCAGCATCATTGAAAGTGTAGGATGTGGTCTGATAGATCGGCACTGCCCGCGCGTTCGTGGCAGGGTCGGGGTGCTGACCCGCATGCAACTGCAGCGTCTCGAAGCGATAGTTCCGTTGTTTGCCATTCGTCGCCATACCGTTCTGCCTCCATTGGTGGGTAAAATAAAAAACCCCTTCCGGGATGATGTCGGAAGAGGTTCGATGATGAAAAGATCGTTCTCTACTCATCTTTCCCGAGACGCTGTCTCCGGGCAGGATTTAGCACCTGGCGTCCTCTTCTGAGGACCGGTTGCTAAGGCTTCACAGGGCCTGTTCCCTCCACCTTTCTTGATAAGATCGAATATGTTCTACGTTGTCAGGTCATATCGCTCGAAATGATTCCTGTTCCAATATACACTCGTCGAAGGCGTTTGTCAAGCTGCCAGGCCTACCTCCGGGCGTCATTAACATAACACACACGAAAGCTCGGGAGGTTCCCTCGTGCAATGGAAAAATCCTTTAACGGGCAGATCTCACGTGGAACATGCATCCACGGCAGGGCCGAACCTGTTCCAGGAACAAAGGGAGAAGATCTGCCTGGACCTTGCATTGAAGCACCTGCGCGGGACGAACAAACGAGTCGGGACCCAAGCCCGGCTTCGAGCGCACGACCGGGCGCCGTTCTCAAGACTGTATGGTGAGGGGGTCAATTCTCGACATGTTCCCGGACATGGTTGACACGTACGGCGGCTCGCAAGGCATTGTTATGTCACTTGGTGTGTCATGTTGGGGGACGAAAAACGAAAGTGCCTCCCCGGAGGGAGGCACCTGTGCTGATGCCATTCCTTATGGCGTACCGACTGACTCTAAGCGTGTTTAGACGTCAGTCTTCAAGTAATACGGCAGGCTCCTTCTTAACTTCTCGCGTTGCGCTCTGTACTGCTCTTCCTTTTTCTTGCACCGGGGGCAACGATAAGCCCCACTCTGACCCTGGAAATCGCTGCCGCAGAATCGGCATACGTTAAGAACCACCTTCTTCACTACGGCCTCCTCATGTTCTTAATTGACGGTTTTCGTTGAGACTATCTATATTATAATAATAAAACAATATAAAGTTCCACAACTTTTACGCCACTCCTTCAAAAAATCTTACTCAAAAGCCCTCAAAATGGCCCAAAAACAAAGGTGTCCAAGAATTCAACGGTTTTCACACAACTAAAGCGAGCTGAAGGTTGTTCTGGTACACAAAAACAACTCCATTTGACCGATGTCTTCTCCTTTCAAGCGACTTGCGGTTGCGGTGACCCTGTCTCCGACAGGGCACGCCTTATTGCAGGAGGCCCGGAGGCTCAGGGATCTTTTCGAGGCTGAGCTGAAACTCATTCATGTCGGAAGAAGGGTAGTGGATGAGTCACGGTTAAAGGACGTTGTCCAACAGAGCGGGCTGGATGTCGGCAGACTCGAGATCATCCGACAGCCGGGGGATCCGGCAAATGCCATCGTGAGGAGGGTCAGGGAGGAAAACATCGACCTTCTCATCGTAGGAGCGCTCGAAAAAGAGAACGTCTTTCGATACTACCTTGGATCAGTAGCAAGGACCCTGATGCGCCGGTCCCCTTGCTCCGTCCTCTTCTTCACCAGGCCATCGAACCAACCCACAGGATTCAAGAACATCTACACGTTTGTCGAGTTTACCACAACGGGGGAGGAAACCGTCCGCGCGGCCCAGCAAATTGCCTCTCTGGAGGGA
The DNA here is from genome assembly GCA_017860555.1 of Bacteroidota bacterium. Classification (GTDB taxonomy): domain Bacteria; phylum Bacteroidota; class Ignavibacteria; order UBA10030; family UBA6906; genus JAGDMJ01. The sequence continues at coordinate 6,482 of JAGDMJ010000033.1, read as the reverse complement.
GCGGGTGAGATCCACTTGTTAAGGGATTTCTACATTCCGGGCCTCTCGCTGGTTTCGGAGGATGCCCGTTCGACGGAGGCCGGGCGACACCTCCGTTCCGCAACGCAGCGGGAAGAGAGGCAGATGATGGAGATGTTCGTGAGGGGGCTGAACTTGAAGGGCGTCAAGCTTTCGATGGTTTCGCTCTACGGGAAAGAAGGGTGGGAGACAAGCAACTATGTCCGTGAGCACCACGCGGATCTCTATGTGGTGCCTGCCCCTGAACGGGCACCGAAGCTGATTGATCGGCTTTTTCCTTCCAGCCTGGAGTTCGTTTTCGAACGTCTCCCGAGCAATGTGCTCCTCGTAAAGGGCGGCGCATGAAGCTGACACCCGAACAGTTCACGGTCTTCCTGGTCAGTCTCAGCCTCATGTTGCTGACGGCGCGCATGCTCGGCGAAGGGTTCGCGAAGATCAAACAGGCCCCCATCATAGGCGAAATCCTCGCCGGTATTCTTCTTGGCCCCACCGTGTTGGGCACGCTCTTTCCCCGCTTCTCGGCGTGGGTGTTCCCCCGGATTCCGGAGATACAATACACGCTGGATGGCATCACCACACTTGCCGTTGTGATGCTCCTCCTCGTTTACGGGTTGGAGGTGGATATCTCCGTCATTCTCCGGCTGGGGAAGACGGCGTCGCTCACGAGCCTTTTCGGCGTCGTCATTCCTTTCGCTTTTGGATTCTCGCTCGCCTATCTCTTCCCGCGATATCTTGGCCTGGCGGAGAACGGGGAGAGGCTCGTATTCTCTTTGTTCATCGGCACATCCATGGCGATTTCAGCACTTCCGGTGATTGCCCGGACGCTGATGGACCTGAATATCTTCAAGAGCGACGTGGGTTTGATCATCGTTGCCTCGGCGATGTTCGATGATCTTGCGGGGTGGATTATCTTCTCTATCATCCTCGGAATGATGGGAGGGCCGGTCCACGGCCTGGGCGCGGGAGAACGGATCATAGTGATCTTCGCGTTCATCGGGTTCATGCTCCTGGTGGTCCGCAGGGTGCTCAACAGGATCATCCCGTACGTGCAGAAGAATGCCACGTTCCCCGGCGGTATTCTTACCTTTGTCTTCGTGCTGGCCTTCCTTTGCGCGGCCCTCACAGAGGCTATCGGGATACACGCAATCTTCGGTGCGTTCATCCTTGGCGTCACGATCGGCGACACGACCCATCTCAAAGAGCGGACCCGGGAGATAGTCCACCAGTTTGTCACGAACATCTTTGCCCCCTTGTTCTTCGTGTCCATCGGGTTGAGGGTCAACTTCATCGCCAATTTTGATCTTTCGCTTGTCATGGTGATCGTCGCGATAGCGTCCCTTGGAAAGCTCCTGGGGTGCGGCCTGGGGGCCCGGCTTGGGGGAATGGGAAGAGCCGAGGCTCTGGCTATCGGATTCGGGATGAATTCTCGTGGAGCAATGGAGATCATTCTGGGCCTTCTGGCCCTCCAGCACGGACTCATCGAAGAGAAGGTCTTTGTGGCGCTTGTCATCATGGCGCTTGTGACGTCGCTTGCAAGCCCCCCCGTGATGAATTTCCTGCTCAGGCGGAGGGAGCGTGTCTCGTTACTGCAGCTTCTCAGTCCCCCCGTCGTCACATTCAGCAATGCCAGCACGAAAGCCGAGAGCATTCAGGAACTTGCAGGGCTGATTGCGGACCGGCACAAGCTGGACCGTGAGCTGATCGCCTCGGAGGTCATGAAGCAGGAGGCGTCCGTCCCTTCCGGGATCGGGAACCACCTCGCGATTCCGCATGCCAAATTGAACATTGCCAAACCCGTTGCCGGGGTAGCGATCAATCATGCCGGCGTGGATTTTGAAGCCCCGGACGGGCTCCCCGCTGAGATCATTCTGATGCTCCTGACACCGGCGGACAACGTCAAGGTTCAGTTCCAGTACCTTGCGGAGATTGCCGCCAGGTTCGAAACCCAGGAAAAAGTGGGACGATTGTTGAAGGCGGGCTCGGCGGAGGAGTTCTTGAAGCTGTTGGGTACGGAAGGGTAAGAGCCGGTGACTGGACGTTGAAAGTCCGCCGGGAATTTAGTACAATTTCTGAATGAGATCTCCGCACCCCCATCTTGTGCGCACGGCGCTTGCGATCCTCTTCCTTCTCGTTGGTGCCTCTGTCAGCGGGCAGCAGCCTTCCGGCAGTACGCTCACGGGCCGCGTCCTCGATGCTGCAACGGGAATGCCCGTCGAAAATGCCAACGTTTTTCTTGCTCAGACCCTCCTTGGGACCTCCACCGATGATCAGGGGAACTTCAGCATAGCCAGGATCCCCCCGGGCAAATACAGGCTGGTGGCCTCGCGAGTGGGCTATCAGATGCAGACAGCCTCTGTAACGTTTGGGGAATCCGGGACTTCATGGAGAGAGATCAATCTGCCCCCCCGAATATTGCAGGCGGAAGAGGTTCAAGTATCCGGAGATGCCCAGACGGAGTGGAAGAAGCACCTGCAGAATTTCACCGAGAAATTCCTCGGCACGAGCGAATACGCATCGTATTGCCGCATTGAGAACCCTGAAGTCATCACGCTGGGGATAGATTCGATCAGCCGCGACCTGGTGGCCACGTCCGAGCGGCTCATCGCCGTCGAGAACCGCGCACTTGGCTACCGCGTGGACATAGCCCTTGGGGAATTCTCGTGGGACTTGAGGCGTGACCAGGGGCGGTATCTCATCTATCCGTACTTCGAGCCCCTGACCTCCGGACATCAGGACTCACTCCTGTTCTGGGAGGAGAACCGCAGAGGCAGCTATGAGCGGTCCCTGCAACATTTCCTCTTTTCGCTTCTCGCCGGGACTCTGGAGGAAGAGCGTTATGAAGTGAACATCGGGACCTTGCCGTCCCTCAGATCCGGCTCCCGACGCGGCATCGGGGCGGGGGATATCATCATCCAGGATACCGATCTGTGGGGGATGAAGCGTGTTCTCTTCGACGACTGGCTCCTCGTCGAACATTACGGGGAAAGGGGGAAGGAGAGCAACTATCTCGCATTGGACCAGGGCATTGCACTTGTGGATAGCCTCGGAAATCCGAGTGATCCTATGAGCGTCCATGTGATCGGGCCATGGCAAGATCGCCGGGTTGCGGATATGCTCCCCCTGTTCTGGACGCGAAAGCGCATGGCATCGGAATAGATTCAGGGGGCCTTTCCCCGAACGATGCGGGCAGTGGTGATTACCTGGCCGGTGTGCCGCTGCGCATGCTCAGCCGTGTGAAAGAGCAGGCCCATCACCGTCGAGAGGAGTCCTGCACTTCCTACCTTGCGCGGTTCATAAAGCGAGGCGTCGGAAGTCTTTCGCATTTGTTCGATTGCCCGGTGAATGGCCTCGACCACCTTTTCAACAAGCGCCGGGGCTTCCTCCATCTTCCCGGGTGGTTCTTTTTCCGACCTGAGGGCTGCCCGCTGAGACTCGTCTAGCTTTTCGCCTCGAGCATAGGTGGTCAGCCTGTCGATGCTTCCCGCAATGTGCCGCAGGTGGAAGTAGATCGGGGCGGCTCCTCCGGGTGCGGTTACGAGTTCAGAGGGAGAAAGCGCTGCCGCAACCTCTCCCAGGTCCTCAGCCACCTGTAACAGGGCATGAGCGGCCGGCATCAATGCCGGGTTGATTCCTTCCACAGGTCCCCGAAGCCAGACCTCGGGGCGCGACGGTGAATTTGCCATGGGGCATCCTGGTCGTGTTACCTCTGCAAACAATCGTTTGAACGGAAGCATTCCAAAATGGAGCCTACGATGAACAACAGCTTCCTCCATTCCACGCTCGGTCAAACCGGTCTGGCCGTGCATCGTCTCGGGTTGTCCGCCTCGTATCGACCGGGAAAAGAGACTGTCTTCAAAGCGGCGGACGCCGGGGTGAATTTCTTTTTCGGGTACGGCGTCGACACCCAGATGACTGCCGCCGTCCGCGAGATCGTGCGGACGCAGCGGGAGCGCTTTGTGCTGGCCACCGGCGCGTACAATTTCGTGATCGGCTATCCGAACCTCCGGCGGACGCTCGAAAAAAGGCTCCGCCAGTTCAAGACGGAGTACATTGACCTGTTCCTCTTTCTGGGCGTCATGAAGCAGAAGGAATTCCCTTCCAGGGTACTGGACGAACTCCGTCGATTTCGCGAAGAAGGAAAAGTGCGTTCCATCGGCATATCGACACACGACAGGAAGCTGGCCGGAAAGCTGGCCGCCGAAGGGACACTTGACGCCTTGATGATTCGCTACAATGCTGCCCACCGCGGCGCGGAGGTGGAGATTTTTCCCCACACCAGATCACACGATACGGGTGTTGTGGGGTATACCGCGACCCGATGGACCTATCTTCTCCGCCGTCCCAGAGGATGGCCGAGAGAAGCCCCCGTTCCCACTGCCGGGCAGTGCTACAGGTTTGTTCTCTCCAACCCGGACGTGGACGTGTGCCTCACCGCGCCGAGGAGTCTCCGTGAATTCAAGGATAACCTTGCGTCGATACAGCAGGGGCCGCTCTCGGCGGAGGAGATGAAGTTCATGAAGCAGTTTGGAGACGCAGTCCACCATACAAAAAAATGGTTCATGTAAAGAGGTGCGTATGAAGTCCGCTGCTGCACGGTTTTCCTTCGCACTGGGTGTCCTGATGTCCGTTGCGGATCACCCGTCGCCGGCACAGAACATCGGCACGTTCTCAATCGTCGCACGTGATTCTGTTTCCGGTGAATTGGGGGTGGCGGTCGCATCGCGCTTCTTCGCGGTGGGGACCGTGGTACCGTGGGCAGAAGCGGACATTGGAGCTGTGGCGACCCAGGCCTTCGCCAATACCAGCTTTGGGTGGCGAGGACTCGAGCTCCTGGAAAAGGGGGGCTCGCCTGAGGACATTGTGAAGAGTCTCCTGAGCAACGACACCGATCCGGAACGCCGACAGGTAGGGATTGTCGCGGCAGACGGTAGCAGTGCGACATACAGTGGTAAAGAATGCCTTCCCTGGGCAGGGGGAAGGCACGGGCGCAATTATGCCGTCCAGGGGAATATCCTGGCGGGAGAGGCCGTTGTTGCGGGGATGGAGCGGGCTTTCCTGCACACCAACGGGACGCTGGCCGACAGGTTGTATGCGGCACTTGTGGCAGGGGAGGCCAACGGGGGAGATGCAAGAGGGAAACAATCGGCGGCATTGATTGTGGTAAAGAAAGGAGCCGGTTATGGCGGCTTCTCTGATCGGGCGATAGACATCCGGGTGGATGACCATCCGGAGCCTTTTGAAGAGTTGGGACGTCTTCTGGCATATGCCCAGATGAACTACGCATGGAATGACGCGTGGACGCTCTTCACGCAGAACAAAGGTTCCGAGGCCTTGCCCAAGATGGAGCATGCGGCCCGCCTTGCGCCGGGGAACCCTGAGGTGCACTATGATCTCGGGGTGATCAGGCTTGCCGCCGGGATCCCGGACAAAGCCATCGACGCACTGGAGAAGGCGTTGAAGTTGAACCCGAAGTTGAAAACCCAGGCATCGGGGGATAACGATCTCAGGGCGTTGCGCAGCGACGCGAGGTTTCAGAAGTTGATCGGCAGATAACAGCCTGGCTCTTAGCCGGCTGGTTCGTGCCTGGCTGACTTGATTCTGAAGGATCCGCTGTTTATATTGTTTCGATAGATATCAAATCAATTATGAGAGCGCAGCGGATGAACGTCAAAGAAAGCATCGGAATCCTGAAAGCACTGGCCGACAGTTCAAGGCTGATGATCCTCAACGCACTCATGGAAAAACCCCAATATGTCGAGGAACTTGCCGAGAGGCTCAACCTGGCACCGTCGACCGTCTCATTCCATCTGAAGAAAATGGAGTGCGCGAAGCTGGTGCGCAAGACCAGAGACCAGTACTATCTCATCTACGAACTCAATCCGGATGTTTTCAACCTGACGTTGAAAGAGCTTACCAGCGTCAGCGATGCCCGGAAGTTCGTCCAGGACGAGCGGATCGCTCGCTACAGGAACAAGGTCATCAGGGCTTTCTTCAGGGACTCACAGCTGATACGCCTGCCGACGCAGCACAAGAAGCGCCTCATCGTTCTTGAAGAGTTTGCGGGTAAGTTTCAGCCCGATCGTGTATACGACGAATCCGAGGTCGACGCCTTGATCGCGGAGCAGTTCCATGACTATTGTACGGTCCGTCGGGAACTGGTCGAAGAACGATATCTGGAACGGACGGGGCAACGCTATAAAACGGTCAGGGCCAATGACACGGAGGGGAGCGTTCAACACCGGGGCGGGCCGGGCGAAATCAGAAAGAACAAATTACAAACCATGAAAACGAAAGCGGAACTCAAGAGAGAGTACAAAGAAGCCCCCAAACAAGCGGGAGTCTTCAAGATCCAGAACAAGATCAACGGGAAGATCCTGTTGGGGAGCAGCCTGAACCTGCATGGCCCACTCAACCGATACAGGTTTGAACTCCAGACCGGCGTTCACGCGCATGAGGATCTCCAG
>JAGDMJ010000547.1 GCA_017860555.1 Bacteroidota bacterium | reverse complement strand
ATCAGGAAGATCGTGTCGGGCGGATTGCAGGCATGGATCGCATCGAACCCTGTCGAGACATAGATCCGCGTCGCAATGGTGAGTTCCCAGAACAGTGCCGACACGTACTCCACGAGATATCCCAGCACTCCGTTTCCTTCCGCCAGAACCGGATGCCGGTAGATGCTGATTCCTTCGATGTCCTCCCTGCGCTTTTCCGACCCCTTGCCTACGGGACTGATGATGCTCACTTTGTATCCGGCACGCGTGAGGGCATTCGCTTCGTTCCAGACACGCTTGTCGAACGGCACGGGGAGATTCTCGACGATGATCAGTATATGTTTACCAGGCAATGCCAAAGTAATTGTTTCCTGACCTTTTTCCTTTCTTGACGCGAACCAGGTCCACGATGATCTTGTCTGAGGGGATGCTCTCCACGACGTCGGAAAATTCATCGGATTTGTTTCCCACGACAATAAGATCGCTCTGCGCCACCACGTCGGCCGGACTGCTGCACATCAATGCCGCAATGTGAGGGATGTGCTGTTCGATATAGCTCTGATTTGCCCCCATGAGCCTGGCCATGCTCACGTTCTTGTCGTACAGGCTGACCTTGTACCCCTTCCCGAGCAGGACCTCCACCAGCGTCACCATCGGACTCCCGCGCAGGTCATCCGTTCCGGCCTTGAAGCTGAACCCGAGGAAACCGATGTTTTTGCGGCCAAAGGCAACGATTCGCGACACGACCCGATCTATCTGTTCTTCATTGCTCTCCAGCAGCGAGCGCAGGAGCGGGACCTCCAGGTCCATGACCTTGGATTGGTACAGCAGCGCGTTGACATCCTTCGGGAGGCAGGAGCCCCCGAAGGCAAATCCCGGCCTCAAGTAATACGGGGAGATGTTCAGCTTCTTGTCCCGGCAGAAGATGTCCATCACCTCATGGCTGTCGATCCCCAGGTTTTTGCAGATCGCTCCGATCTCGTTTGCGAAGGTCACCTTCACGGCGTGGAAGTTGTTGTCTGCGTACTTGACCATTTCGCTGACCTCGATCGACGTCACGAAGGTCTCCCCCGGCAGGTCCTTGTAGATCTCGCGCAAGATGGTTGCCGGGCGTTCCTCGTCCGCACCGATGACGGTCTTTGGCGGGTTGAAGAAATCTTCGACCGAGCTTCCTTCGCGCAGGAACTCCGGATTGAAACAGACACCAAAATGCGATCCCGCTTTCTTCCCGGAAAACCGCTCCAGGGCGGGGATCACGACGTTTCGCATGCTCCCGGGAAGCATGGTGCTCCTTGCCACGATCACGTGGTACGACGGTTTCTTCTTGAGCGCCGTCCCGATCTGCTCACACACCATTTTGGAATAGCGGAGATCGATGCTTCCATTCGGCTGTGAAGGTGTTCCAACAGAAATGAAGGTCACATCGGAATTCAGGATGGCATCGTCTGAATCCTGGGTCGCCCGCAGGCAACCCTGCTGCACACCCTGTGCGATCAGTTCTTCAATGTCCGGCTCGATCACCGGAGAATGCCCCGAATTGATCATGTCCACTTTCACCCGCGACACATCCACCCCTATGATGCGGTTTCCTTGCTTCGCCAGGCATCCGCACGCGACGGCCCCGACGTATCCGAGTCCAAACACCGAAATGTTCATCCTGCAGACCTCCTGTTCAACGCAATAAAAGTGTCGTTATCAGTTCTGTCTCACCGTTTGCCGTCATGGCCAGCCGGAGCGTGGTTGTTGGGACCTTTCGGTCATATCCCGCCGAGTACCATCCCCCCATGGGTGAAAGACTGCCCCGAAGCACTGTTCGGTCCCGGAGCTGCTCGTCCGCCCGCAGGAGAACGGTTGCCGGCCCGTTCCTCAGCGAGAAGCCTTCCCCTTCCTCCTTCAGAGAGCATTCCGGGGGAAGATGGAAGAAAAGTTCCACCGCATGCGTTCCTTCCCCCCGTATCCTGTCGATCACCGTGAACGTCCGATCGCCCTCCTCGAACGTCACTTCCCTTTCATGACGCACCGGAGAGGGGAGCCGCTCGTATCCGTCATGCCACCCGGCCACGCTCCGTGCATCGCGCCGGATCATGCGGGATGTTGCCTTGCGAAGCCACATGAAATTCCCCCCAATGACCGACTGATTCACGCCGTCGACTCTCACCGTGTTGTGTGCCGATGTCCCCCGGAAGTAATCCCGCCATTCTCGTTGCGTATGGTACGCGTAGGTCCCCGGATCACACAGAATCCACCTCTCACAGTAGGCCAGGAGGATGGCAAGCGCATCCGCATGGCCGTGGGCAGCCAGGCTCAGGTACCCCAGCGGCCCGCAGTCGAAGATCATTGTCGATCCAGATCCTCTGACAATATAGTACCCCCCGTCGCCAAATGACAGCACAGGCTCGCGACCCTGATCTTTGTCCAGAAGCGCCTGGAAATCCTGGAATCCGAGAAGCCAGAACGATTTCTCGTCGAACCGGACCGCCCCGCGGGCAAAATCACCGCGTTGAAACAACACGGCGGCACTCGCAAGCAGGGAGCGGAAGAGTTTGAACCCCCGC
>JAGDMJ010000546.1 GCA_017860555.1 Bacteroidota bacterium | reverse complement strand
TAGATCGCTTCGGCCTTGCCCGTGATGGTCTGAAAGTCGGCAACGACGGTCTCCGCTTCCTGGTAGTTCACGAGACTGTACGTCGTAGGGCTAAGGAGTTCAGGCTTGCGTCGGCCGTTGTACCTGGTGTACTTCGCAAGGATGTCCGCGATCTCGCCAGCATCCTCCCGCCCAAATTCTCGTTCAGCCCACAACCGCATGTACTCATCGATGTTGTCGTTGGTCCATCGCTCAGTCTTCCATGCAAGGTCCATGAAGTATTCGGTGGGAAGCTCGTATCCCTTGTGGTGCCCGACATTGACGATCCAGATCCTGTCAGCACCGTACGCTTTCGCGAGCGACATTTGCTCCCAGATCTTCGCGATCGGATTGGTGTTGATCCACTGATAGCTCCTGGGGCCGCCATGGTAATCAAAGTGATAGTAGATGCCGGCTCCCCCGCTGCGCTTGCGCTCCTCCTCCGTGGGCAACCTGCGAACATTGCCCCAGTTGTCATCAGGCCAGAGGAGCGTCACGTCGTCCGGTACACGCATGCCGGCCTTGTAAAACTCCAGCACTTCCTTGTAGAGGCACCAGAGCTGCGGTACTTTCGTGACATCCGGGTTGATCTCCTCCGCAAGCATCTTCCGCTGCACGCCTACGATCTTTTCCAGCATGGCCATATTCTCTTCCGGGCCGCCCGGCGCCATCGGGGTGTCGTCCGCGCCCCGGAGGCCGATCGTTATGACGCTTTCGTACTTCCTGTTACGCCGGATTCCTTCACGCCAGAAGGCCTCCAGGATATCCGGGTGCTTTCCGTAATTCCAGCTCCCCAGCGCGCTCTTGTATCTCCGGTCCCATTCCTTCTGCGCCCGGATCATCGGTTCCTGGTGGGAAGTGCCCATAACGATCCCGTATTCATCCGCGAGCCGTGGATTCTCGGGGTCGTCTTCATTGAAAGCATTGTTCCACATCGCGGGCCAGAGGTAATTGGCTTTCAAGCGCAAGAGCAGTTCAAAGATGCGGTCATAGAACTCGTGCCCGTAGTTGGCCACTCCGCGCGGGACAGGGGGATTGCTGCTAAGCGGCACTTCACCGTATTTCGCCTGGACCCATTTGGTGAGCGCGGGGAATTCATCATTGAGGAAGATCCCGCGGTACTTCACCGATGGCGGACCATCGGTTCGCCGGCCGGGCAGGGCAAAGACCTGTTTGTGTTTCTTGACCGGTACATCGGCCCACCAGTACCAGGGGGACACGCCGATCTGCTCGGACAGAGCGAACATGCCAAAGATCGTCCCCCGCTTGTCGCTGCCGGCGATGATCAACGCCCGTTCTACTCCCGGGAATGGCGATTTGACGGTTTGTACCAGGAACGCCTCCCACTTCCCTTCGACCCCTTTTACATTGATCTTCCTCCCCCGCACCAGTCTGTCGATGAGCGGGCTCTTCCCGAGCGTACCGATAATCACCACTTCCTTCGACGACGGAATTTTGTCGAGGGAGATCTCCGGCGTTGCCCCCGTCACGGCTGCAATGTCCGATTGAAAAAGCTTCAAGACACGGAGTACCCCGGGATGGTCCTGCGCGCTCGCACACAACGGGGCTGACTTGCCGTTTGAAGAAAGTGAAACCCCTTCTCCTTTGCCGTTAAAACTGACGTAGGGCTTCTCCCCGAGCGAGAAGCCGGGCTGCGGAAGGCCGAGAAACAAGACCCAGAGAAGGGGCCGAATGCAATTTCTCGAAACAGGACTCATCATGAGCCTCACAATGTTCGTGTGCGCGACGGTTTGGGAGAGTCTTCCACCTATCTTCTATGGGGACAATTGTCCCTATCTCACCAGGCACATCGTCCTGGATTCGACGAAGCTTCCTGCCGTAAGCCGATAGACATAAACCCCGCTGGCAAGCCCGCTTCCGTCAAAGGGAACCACATAGGTACCTGCGGGCTTGCGCTCGTTCACCAACACGGCCACCTCTCTCCCCAGAATGTCGTATACACTCAGCTTCACATCACTGATCCCTGGCACCTGCCGGTCCGCGTTCTGTGGACCGGCTCGTCCCGACTGCGTCGGGACGGAATACCTGATCCTTGTCTTCGGGTTAAACGGATTCGGATAGTTCTGGCTCAGCGCGAACGTATGTATCGTATTGTCCACGTCGTCAATGCCTGTTACCACCAGACCGTTCAGAGCGACGGTCAAGCTATCATGTGCCCTCCCGAGCGCCGTATCCGCGGAAACGGCATATGAGTAATTCCGGTCCCTTGCGCTCCTGGCAGACGTGAGGGAAGAGCTAAACAAAGCCCAGGATTCGGGCGTGAACATGCCCTCCTCCAGAGTCTCCGCGTAGTCGATCAAGGAATCCAGGGCGTTGTAATTCTTGCCCACACCAACGGCCGCGAAGAAGGCAGGCTTGCACTTGTTGTGACCATCCCACAGCGACGCGAAGGCGACGAATGCGTTCGAGTCATTCAATCCATCCTTGGAAACATTGATGATCTTTCCCCGTCCCGAACGGTAGCTTCGCTCGACGAAGCATTTAAACAGCTGGGCGTATTGAT
>JAGDMJ010000032.1 GCA_017860555.1 Bacteroidota bacterium | reverse complement strand
TCGAACCGGACGCCGCCATACAGCGTGACCGCGATAGGTGGGATGTCGTACGCTGCCACGAGAGGAATATAGTCCTTTGCGTAATTGATCGAAGCGAGGCCAAGCACCTCGACGCCGTCATCCACAAGATGGGCGCTGTAGTGGCCCCATCCGGTGCGCACGGTGAAGCGGTCCGAAAATCTGATGTCGAGAGGGATGTCAACGTAGAAATCGGCCGTTACAACCTGAAGTTGCGCGGTGGTTTTGATGAAGCTCCCGTACACCGTTGCCCCGGCGCCAATCTGGAGAAGCGTTCCCGAGGAATGGGAAAACTGAAACAGACGTTGGATGCCGCCGATGCTTCCCACGATGCGGCGAGTCAATGCGTCCTTGGCGAGCGAGAATTGCTCCACCGAGCCATCGGCATAGAACTTCGGGAAGATCGGGTCGCGAGGAAAAAGCACCGCGCCTGACGATTGTACGGTGCGCGCATCCTGCTGTGCCATGGCCGCCGGAGCGCAGACGAGCATCATGCCAAGCACGATTTTCCGCTGGAACGGGAGGCGTTTCAGGGTGTCCGGAAAGCGAAATAGACGGCTGCAAGAATGCAAGCGAAGGCCGCGAAGTAGTTCCAACGGAATTCTTCTCTAAGGTACAGGATCGAAAAGACACCAAAGACCAGAAGCGTGATCACTTCCTGCATGATCTTTAGCTGAGCGGCCGTGAACTGCCCGTGGCCGATCCGGTTGGCGGGAACCTGGAAGCAGTACTCGACGAAGGCAATGAGCCAGCTAACGAGAATTGCGATCCACAACGGTGAAGATTTGTACTTCAGGTGTCCATACCACGCAAATGTCATGAACACATTGGAAACCAGGAGCAACGAAACAGTCCTCACAAAGAGCCCTCTTTCACGTAAAATGATCCGTAATTTAGCAAAGGGAGGAATGGGAAGCAAGAGAGCCGGATCCACCGTCCTGACCCCCGGGGCCTCGTTATCCTCGCGCCTCCCCGAGAATCTGTTCCATCTCCGTCCTTGCCAGGCGATAGAGCTGCCACTCGCTCATCTGCTTCGCCCCTCGCCGGTCATAGAAATCCTTGGCGAGCTTGTTCCAGTTCAGCACCATCCACTCCATTCTTCCGCATCCTCGCGCGTGTGCCTCCCGCACCATCGACGTGAAGAGCGCGTACCCGGCCCTCTTCCCCCTGAAATCGGGAAGCACAAAAAGATCTTCCAGGTAAAGCGTCGGCCGGGCAAGAAAGCTCGAATAGGTCTCAAAGATAAATGCATATCCCACAGCCGATCCGTCGACCTCGCTGAGATAACATTCCAGCCGTGGCCGGTCCGAGAAGAGATCCCGGATGAGCCGTGCCCTGGCTTGTTCATCCGGGCGGTCAAGGTGTTCGTAGTCCGCCAGGGCGTCAACAAGCCGGAGAATCGCAGTGGCGTCCTCGGGACGAGCACGGCGGACGGGTGGGAGCTGGGGTTCAGCGAGCATGATGGTGATCCTCTGATGCTGCGGTTGCGGTGAGTGCCAGCAATATCCAGAAGACGGCTCCGAGGACCGATGTGGAGACGACGAGTCCGAGCAGCGAGCAACAGAGGCTCGCGCCCAGGAGAACGGTCCGGGCAGCCGTCAGCGCTGCGGCGGAGGAAGAACAGAAACGGAGCGATGCCTTCACTGCGGGAACTATGACTGTCAGAAGAAACGCGGCATACGTCAGGGCGGTAACCCAGCCATTTTCAAGTATCGTCTGCAGAAGGTCGTTGTGCCAGCTTGTCGGTGGACGGTGGATGAATGCTGTCTGCGTGCCGGCCGGGAGCAGATCCGCATAGGTGCCTGGGCCATAGCCGAACATCGGCGCTGTTGGGATCAGCCGGATGCCTGCCGCCCAGACCGCATAGCGGTCAAGCGGATGTCCATGGATGAACCACTCCATTTTCATCCAGAGCGCCTGGGGGCTGAAGACCATGAGGACCACAGTGATGGCCAGCCATGCAAAAGCTGCCCGGGGACGTGCGGCCAGCACAAGCAGCAGAGAGGCTCCGAGCATGATCACGATGGGAGCCCTGAGCGCGGACAGAATCACGGCGACTGCTGCCGGCAATACCGCCGAAAGAAGGACCCAGGGCGGCATGCTTTCAGAAAGCGCGAGGGAGACGCCGGCCAGCGCTGCCAGAACGAGGAGATTGAAGTATGTCGTGTCACCAACGAACAGAGACTCCAGGTGTTCAGCGCTGCTCGCAGGATAGGTGGAAAGTGTGGCGAGAGCTGACATACATCCTGAAAAGAGAAAGACCGCTGCCAGGATTCGCACTTCGTTTTGCCGGACGCCCAGCAGAAGCACCGCGGGAAACAGAAGCGGGTGCCAGAGCATGTGGAAGGGAAGGGATGCCGCACCAGGCGATGCCAGAAAGAACGAAACCAGCATGGTGGCAGAGTAGAGAAACCAGAAGATGAGTTGCGTCACTGTTTCCGGGAGGAGGGTCCGCATGTGTTGTTGAACGTTGCGGGAGGATCCCTGGAAGAGCACGGCGGCGAGAAAGAAGAGCGCGAATAATTCCATCGCGGCTGTCGACCAGAACCCGGCTGCAGCCGTGACCGCCAGCAATATGACAATCGGGCGGTGCTCCTTCACGATGACACCGCCCCACCGTAACCGGGCCCTGAGCATGACTCTGATATTAGTGGCTACAGGTCACGAGGGGTGAGATTGCCGATCTCACGTGTCCCATGCGATGAGAAAGCCACCTTGTGTCTGATATGGCGTATGCACCGGTCACTTGCCGGCCGCTGCCGTCCCGGCCTTGAACTTGGCCAGAGTTTCTTCGTATTCCTTCCGGGTCTTCTCAGGCGCGTTCTTCAGAAGGCCAAGCGCCTCTTCCTCCATGGAGATTGCCTTCGCGCTGTTCCCGCGATTGAACTCCACCGTGGCCTGCGTGTCCAGGTACATGGCCTTCTCTTCATCGGTCTTCGCGAGGGCGACGGCTTTCTCCGCCAGCGTGGCTGCGTAGTCCAGCATGGCCTTCTGGCCGGCGAGATTCCACGCTGTGTTGTTCATTTGCTGAGCATCGTTGGGATGCTTCTCAAAATACGATTCGAATTGATTCCGGGCTTCGTGGTATTTCTTCTCTTTCATAAAGTAGTTCGCCAGGGACATGACGGCCGACCCCGCGTACTGCGAATTTGGATACTCCTGAGCGAACGAGGTCAGAGCGGTGGGATCCTTGGTGGTCCGGAAGTTGTCCATCGCAACGTAAAAGCTTGCCTCGTCGGCGTGCTCGTTGGCAGGATCGAGCTCCAACATTTTCTTGAAGTGGGGCACGGCTTTGGCGAGGTCGTTTTGCATGGCATACTTCGAGCCCATTTGATAGTGAGCGGAGGCATTGTCGGGATTCTTCTCGAGCTCTGCCTTCAGCCCACTGATCGTGTTCACCCCCTTCAGATAGTTTCCGAGCGTTTCCAGAAACTTGTCCGGAGGCATGTAGCCGAGCAGCCGGTCGATCTCTTCGCCCTTTGACGTGATCAGGAGGATCGTGGGAAACCCATTGACTTTGTACTTCTTCGCAACCTCGATGCCTTCCCCCTTCTCCGCGTCGATCTTGAACGGGACGACATTGGCGTGGACGAACTCCGTGACTTTCGTGTCCGAATACGTGTTGGCGTCGAGCGTATCGCACCACCTGCACCAATCGGTGATGAAATCGACCATCACCGGTTTCTTTTCCGCCTCTGCCCTGGTGAGCACCTCCTTGAATGTGCCGGTGAAGAATTTTATGTCGGCTCTGGCAACGAACCCAATGGCCATTGCCAGCAGAAGAACCGAAACGACGCGTCGCATATTTGCTCCGGCAAAATGATTAGATTAATAGAAGATACCATATTCCACGTTGATTTCAAAGGGATGGAAAACAGACGTCTTACGTCTGACGTCGTCCGACGGATTTCTGATGTTTGTTCGTGCGCCGTTACCTGGATGGATCCTGGAACGGTCCATACCACTGTTCGAAACCATAAAATCTGTCAGCAGTTTCAAGCGATTGACATTGGCTCCTTTTCCATCCTATTTTTCCCCCACGCATTTAATGGTCCGGTGCGGCACCTTTTTTCCCCCTTCCGCGTGAGAATTGAGAGCGCATGTTTCCCGACCTCGCCCTCATTGCACTCCCGCCTCTGACACGGGGACCTATAGAATTGAATTTGATGCCGGCGGCCTGAAAAAAGGGATCTACCTGTACACCCTCCGTGCGGGGGAATTCGAGTCAACCAGGAGCATGGTGGTGAAGAAGTGATGAGGGCTCTGCTGGGGGAGGTTGAAATTATGCCAAAAAGTTGTTAATTTGCACGTGTATCGGATATCCTTCAGGAGGACCCATGGCAAAGCTCTACGTTTCCAACAAGGATGAGTCTGCTCGGATGTTCAAGAGCGACTTTCTGGAGATGTTCACTCATGTCCATTGGAGTGTCCCGATCATTATCTTCCTTCCGGTGGTCATCTACTGTCTCGTGAAGACCTCCACGCAACAGGTCGTGGGACTCTATGAAGGGATTTCCCTTTTCGTTCTCGGTCTGTTTGTCTGGACCTTGACCGAATACATTCTCCACAGATTTGTGTTCCATTACGAACCGACCAGCGAATTCGGGAAGCGGCTGCACTTCATGACCCATGGAGTCCATCACGACTACCCGAGTGACTCCAAGCGACTTGTCATGGTTCCCTCTGTGAGCATTCCTCTTGCTTCGCTTTTCCTGGGGCTCTTCTACCTGATCGCCGGGCCGTACTATGTGCTCCCGTTCTTTGCGGGTTTCATCTTCGGCTACATTTGCTACGATGAGATCCACTACGCCACTCACCATGCGCCGCTGAAGGGAGGCATCGGGCTCTGGCTGAAGCATCATCACGTGCTGCATCACTACCGGAATCCCAACAGAGGCTACGGCGTGAGTACGCCGCTCTGGGATTATGTCTTCGGCACGATGGAGGAGAAGGAGGAGAGAAGGGCGGCGGAGGCGACTATCCCCAGCCGCAGTTGAGAAATCAGAAGATCGAGTGAAGAAAATGCCCTGGCGGTCGCGTCAGGGCATTTCTGTTCTGCGCCTTCGTCATTGCTTCAGCGGACGACGCCCCACAATGATGGAATCTGATTGTCCAAGCTTCATATCACCTGGACGACTGCATTGCGCGTAGCGCCTCGCTGAGGGCCGGAAGCTCTGTCTTCAGCTTCTGGATCTTCTGCTCAAGTTCCGCATTCGGCTTGCCACTTTCCCGCGCCGTCGCAGCACTCTTTTCGAGGTCACGAAGAAGTTCTTCTTTCGCGGCAACATACCCTTTCATGAAGCTCACCTCTTCCGGTGTCGCGGGTTTCGTGACCGCTTTGGCGCCCTGCGAGAGCGGCTTGTCGGCCAGTTTGTACTTGAAAGGAACGGAGACCCAGACCGAGACCGGCTTGTCCTTGATGCGCGCAGGCTTGAACTCAAACTCCTTCGCCGCATCGATGGTAGGCTTGTTGAAGATCTCGGCGTCGCTCTTGAGGAGCGTGACCTCCCGCGCTTTTCCTGCCGTGTCGACCAGGATCTTCACCCACACCATTCCTTCCATCCCTGCCTTCTTGGCAAGCTCCGGATACAACGGCTCTGCTTTCTTCATGACCTCCGGCTGCTGGTCTACCGCAACAAAATCTTGCGGAGGAGATTCCCGGGAGGCCGTTTCGGTTGCAGACGGCGGGGCCGCCTGCTGCGGTTCTGCCGAATCCTTCCCGCACCCGGAGAGAAGCAGCGCTGCCATTGCCCCCCATATGATCCCTGCCGTAGCGTTCATATGTCTCTCCTTGCGATCTTTTCAAATTCCGTTCACCGCTCCCCGCGCTCGGTGCCCGACACGCTGTCCGCTTGCGCGGCTCGACAGTGGCGGTTTCTCACTTGGTTTCTACCTTGTCTGCCAGCTTGTATTTGAACGGCACGACAACCCAGACGGAAACGGGCTTGCCCTCTTTCATGGCTGGGGTGAACTGGAATTGTTTTGCGGCGTCGATGGATGCCTGGTTGAATATCTCGCCGTCGCTCTTGGCGATCACTGCATCCTTCACTCTGCCCTCGGTGTCGACCAGGATCTTCACATAGACTGTCCCTTGAAGTCCGTTCTTCATCGCCTCCTCGGGGTACACTGGGGCCGCGTTCTTCACAAGTCCGGGCTCCTTATCAACGGGGACCATATCCGATGGCGGCGCCTCTTCTATTGCTTGAAGCGAAGACGTGGGGGTAATCTCCTGCGGACCCTCTGTCTTGTTGCCGCAGCCGGCGACACCGGCAGCCAACATGGCTGTGAACATCAACATCGAAATCTTTTTCATCTCTTTTCTCCTTTGGTTGGGATCGATATTTTCCATCTGGGTCAATCTTCCATCTGTGTTCATTTGTGGCTAAAAGAAGGGCCCTAATTTGCCACAGTCCGGGCTCTCACTTCGAAGATGTCCGCAGGCGCCGTTGTGACAACCTGTTCTTCCGGAAGCTGGTAGATCACCACGACAGTCTGGCGCCCCTGCGTGCCCTCGTCTCTTCTGAAGACCGATTCGAACGTTGGGCCGGCTCCACCCGACCTGAATAACAGGAGGGAGAAAAGCACGCTGGCCAACGCCACCACGAGAACCGCGGCCGCGGCAAGAGGGTACGAAAACCGAATTTCCCGCCGCCAGAACGGCTCCGGCGTGCCATGACTTGCCAACCGGAAGACACGCCCCCCCGACAGCTGTTCGAACAGCTCTTCGTCGAGCCCTTCGGGCAGAGCGACCGTATCCTTCCGAATCACTTCCCTGGTGCGCACCGATGATGCCAGGAACGACCTGCAGTCGGCACAGCTGCTCAAGTGAGCGAACAGAGCCGCCTGCCCTGAAGCATCAAGCAGGCCGTCCATGAAACGGCTTGCATTCTCCTGGAACGTCTCGCAATTCATCACCATGATCCTTTCATTGGCCTTGCCGGGATGTAGGTTGTCACGGTCGCGCTACATAGGGTTTCATGATCCTGTGGAGCTGCTGCCGCGCTCTGAACAATCGCGATTTTACCGAGCTCTCCGTTGATCCTGTGATCGCCGCAATCTCGTCGTATGCAAGGTCTTCGTACTCTCTGAGCAGCAACACCTCGCGATATTCGGGGTTGAGGCGCTCGATCACTTCCATCAACACGCGTGCTTCATCCTCCCGCTCCAGCATCGCCCCGACATCCTCTCCCTGCACATCGTCCATGTCTTCGACAGTCTGAATAAGCGACTTGCTCCTCCGCAGCTCGTTCAAACAGATGTTGCGGACGACCGTGAACAGCCATGACTTGAATCGGAGAACGCGCGCCAGATCAGCCCGACGTTCGAACGTTTTCAGGAACGCAGACTGGAACGCATCCCGGGCGTTTTCGGGCCGCCGGAGCATCCGCAGCGCGAAGACGTAGAGCGGCCGTTTGTAGCGGTTGTACAACGCCGCAAACGCCAGGTCATCCCCGGCCGCGAAAGCCCGTGCAAGGTCCTCATCTGTTCTCATGAGCATCGGAAGCGTTGTAGACGCGTCTACTATGTAGACACGGGGAAGGCGGAAAAGTTGCTGGAGATATTCACCCCACCCCTCTGCCTACCGAACCGACGGAGTTCTTTGGACCTTCGGAGCAGGCGGGCTCGGTTTCTCTCCCCCTCTTGGTCCGAGAGGGAGAGGGAGGGGTTGACGGTGGCATTCATGGATCGCTACCGTACGTCATATCGGGAAAACGAAGCCTGGGCGATTGCAGCGAACAGGAAGTTGAACAGGACCAGGATCCCAAACTGCGGCAGCACCCGTGCGATCCGGTCTGCCAGAGGCTCAGGTTGATAGACGAACCTCGGCCGGTCACGCATGTCAAGATAGTCGTTGGAATCAAACGCAGGGTTTTCTGCTTTCGCTTTTTCATAGCGGGCGCGAGCGAACGAGCCGATCTCCTGTTGGAATCGCCCGGCCTCCTCGCCCCAGTGGTCGTCCGCGCTGATACCAGTCTCAGTCATGTCGGTTGCCAGGAACACAAAGTCGGCCAGCGGAGACAACGATGCAATCCAGATGGCCAGTTGCTCCTGGTATTTTGATTGAGCCTGGAAGGCCTCGTAGATCTTCCTCGCCTTGGCCTGTTGATCCCTGTTGACTTCGCCGATCAGTCCGTCGTAAGCGTTCGTATACTGGCTGTAGCGTTCCTTCAAGGCTGGATCAGCGCCAACACGCGACGCGACTTCGTTCCGGCTCAGCGAGGAGAAGTCCGCCAGGTCGGGGAACTGCGATCGCAAGAGTTCCGCTCCGCGCTGCGCGACGATCTGGTCACGTTCCTCGCTCGTAATCCAGGACGTCTCCTGCTCGATCTTTGCCGCGGATGGAATGCGGAACAGTTGTGCCGCCAGGAACGGGCTCACGTTGGGAAGAAAGAGCACGAGCACCACCCAGGCGAACAGCGCCTTGAGCAGGGCCTGTCCGGACGAGTGGGATCGGGCAGAAATCAGCATCCCGAGCGCGAAAAATGCGGAGATATAAAAGAATGATCCCACCAGGAGGATCAGAAAGACCCCGTAGTCGGTCCAGCGCAGCTGTAATCCCGAACGAACAGACAGATACAGGATGCCCGAGAGGACCCCGATCGTGAATGGCACGATCAGGCTGATCGTTCCGCCGATCAGCTTCCCGAACAAGATGCTTGCGCGGCCCGCCCCCATGGAGAGCATCTGCTTCAGCAGGCCCGCCTCTCGCTCCCCGGTGATTGCGTCGTAGGAGAAAAGGATGGCCATCAGGCTCATGATCACTGTCACGATGGCGACGAAGTCGAGTCGCGAGAAGAGCGCGGAAACCGGATTGCTCACGAAGTTCTGTTGCTCGGGCTCCCGGTCGATGCCGAGAACGAGGGCCTGGTAGTGTTTGGGCATCTGGGTCTGGCGTGCCATCCACTGCATCCTGTTCCAGTGACCGTAGCGTTCGATGAACTCCTCCTGCATGGCCGCGCGGCTCTGGTAGTCGCGCCACTCGTTCAGGTACGAGCTTGTGAGGACGACCATGGAGGAGAGCATCAGGAGGATCGACACGAGACAGGCGGCGGCAAAGCGCTGGTTCAGGAAGTTGTCCAGGATCTCTTTTCGTATGATCAGCCCGAGCGTCATTTCTCTTTCGTCCGACCACGTTTCAGGTGATTGTGAATGCCGAACTATTCCCCATCAGCGTGGATCATACACCGCAAAGCGGGCCGTCGCGAGGCCGATGCAGAAAAGGGCGAATGCGACGATAACCAGGCTGTCGGTCAGCGCGGAGAGCAGGAACACGTCGCCGAAGCTCGTGCGCGTGTAGGTGAAGCTGCCGGGCTCTCCCGGTTCCATATGCATGTACTTGCCGAAATTGAGTTTCACGTGAAGCATCACCGCGTCTTTCAATCGTTGGTCCTCCAGAAAACCGGTGCCGGCGACATCGGTCATGAGGAATGTCAGCGCTCCGGCAGGAGACGCCAGGACGATCGACCGCGTGAGTCGCATCTGGCCGTCAAGTGCCGGGCGATAGCTTTCAAAGATTTCCCGCTGCGCTCCCCAAATCTGGTTCACCATCTCAGTGCCGATGCCCTTGTCCGGCCCGCTCTTCTCCTTTTTAATGCGCTCGAAGATGGCCTGGATAGCCGCCAGGCGCCCCTGCATCTCCACGCGCTCTCCGGGGGGCACAGTGGCCAGATCCCGTGCCACCGCAATTCCCAGGTTGGGAATGACGAAAACGAAAACAGTCCAGGCGGCCAGGCTGACGATCACTGACGTGGCGCTTCGATGCACGAGCGTCGAGACCAGGATCCCGAGTGCGGTGAAGGACAGGCAGTACACTCCTGAGGAGACGACTATCACCCCCAGCTTCAGCCAATACTGACGGTCCGTTTGAACGTCCGGCAACAGGGAGACGACCGCCACGGCAACCAGGAAGAGAATCGAAAATGGGACGAACACCAACACGAATCGTCCGAAGAGTTTTCCGAAGAGCAGGTTGAACCGCCCCGCGCCACCGGCCAGAAGCAGCTTGAGCGTCCCCTGCTCCTTTTCCCCCGAGATTGCATCGAACGCGAAGAGGAGCGCCATCAGGGAGAGCATTACCTTGATGACGAAGAGCATGTCCGGGACCGTGAAGAGCGTGAACAGCCGGTTGACCGATTGCTGGCTCAACTGCACGTCGATTCCCAGCGCCGAGAACTGCAGCAGGCGACCGAGGTTCGTGTCGATCCCTTTCAC
The DNA here is from genome assembly GCA_017860555.1 of Bacteroidota bacterium. Lineage (GTDB taxonomy): Bacteria > Bacteroidota > Ignavibacteria > UBA10030 > UBA6906 > JAGDMJ01. The sequence continues at coordinate 3,605 of JAGDMJ010000032.1, read as the reverse complement.
GAATACGGAAAGGGGCGTGGGTGGGATGATGATCTTCTCGGGATTCGGCTGCTGGGGCTTCAGGACGTCGTAGTTCTCCCGCCGAAGCTGGTAATCGCCGTAGGAAACCAGGATGCTGATGAACATCAGCGCCGCCAGAAGAGCGCTGAGGATCATGAAGCGGTAGCTTCGGATATTCTCGAGAATTTCTTTGGTGAATATGGCGATCATCGGCGACATCGGGGGTGCTCCGGTTTCCCTTCAGCTGACTTCCATGTATTTGAGGTAGAGCTTCTCCAGGTCTTCATGCTCCAGCTCCTTGCGCGTCCGCTCCATGATAAGGCTTCCTTCTTTCATGATGCCCACGACGTCTGCGATCTCTTTGGCACGGAAGACGTCATGCGTGGACATCAAGATGGCCTTTTCTTCGCTGCGCAACTTCATGAGAAGCGCGACGAACTCCGACGCGGCTTTCGGATCGAGTCCGGAGGTAGGCTCATCGAGCAGAAGCGCGGGAGCCTGCTTCAGGATTGCGATAGCAATGCCGAGCTTCTGCCGCATCCCCTTGGAGAAGGTCTTCACCCGGTGTTCGAAGGCGCCTTCAGGCAATCCCACCTGGCGCATCACCAAGCGGTAGTCTTCCTTTTTCAGATCCCTGCGGCCCGCAAGCCGGGTGAAGAAGTCGAGGTTCTGACGGGCGGTGAAATTGCCGTAGAGCATGACATTCTCCGATACATATGCCGCAAACTTCTTCGCTTCGCGGGGCTCCCTCGTGCAGTCCACGCCATTGAGCGTGGCCGTGCCGCTGGTCGGCTCAATAAAATTGAAGAAGAGATTGATCGTGGTTGTCTTCCCCGCGCCGTTGGCGCCCAGCAAGCAGTAAACCTGTCCCGGATGGATGTTCAGGTTAAGGCGATCAAGCGCGAGGTGACCATCTTCGTAGCGTTTGGTGAGATCGTTGGCCTGGATCATGTGGACTCCCTCACTGAAGGTTTCGACCCTGCTGCCCTTAGGCTTCTTCCTGGAGTTTCTTGCTCATGATCATGCCAAGCGCGATGGACAGCAGCTTGGCGTCGCTTTTGTCTGCACGCGAGGGGATGAGGATCGGCACGGTCGCCCCCACGATGACGTGCGCCAGGCGAAGGCCCGCGAAGTATGTGGTGCTCTTGGCCAGGCTGTTGGCCGATTCGATGTTGGCGGCGACAAGGATCTCCGCCCTGCCCGCGACCTCCGACTTGATCCTCTTCTCCGCGGCGGCATCGCTGGAGATCGCGTTGTCCAGCGCGAACGGCCCGTCCACCACACAGCCGGTGATCTGCCCGCGCTCGTTCATCTTCGAGAGCGCTGCCGCGTCCAGCGTGGACTGCAGATTGGGGAGGACGAATTCCGTCGCGGAGAGCACTGCGACCTTCGGGTTGGGATTGCCGAGCGCGTGTGCCACCTCCACGGCGTTCCTGATGAGCTCCACCTTGTTTTTCAGGTCGGGGGCGAGCGTCATGCCGCCGTCGGTGATCATGATAAACTTGCTCTCCATACGCGGAGGGTACTCCAGCACAAAGATGTCGCTCAGGAGGCGGCCTGTTCGAACCCCGCTCGATTCCTCAAGGACAGCTTTCATCATGGTCCCCGTATCGACGCTTCCCTTCATCAGGATATCGGCCTTCCCGTCGCGCACGAGCTCGATCGCGACGCGCAGGGCGGCGGGATGCTCGGGATGGTGGATGATCTCCATCAGCGACGCGTCGCCTCCGTGCGCGGACATGCCGTTCGTAATCGCGTCGCAGTTGCCGACGAGGATAAAATGAGCATGGAGGACCCGCTGTGCCTGCGCGATGCTGGAGAAGGTCTCCGCATTGCCGGGTGCCACGACCGCCACGCGCATCCCCGTGATGGTGGCCGCGTAGTCGAGAAGAGCATCGAAATTGGGTATCGTAGGGGTTGTCATGGGAGTGATAGAGGGTATTGAGTTGAATAGGAATATCTATATTGTCATTGGTCGGCCGGTCAATACTCGGCCGCCGTTTCTGCTCCTTGCAGCACCCGAAGCGCTCCTTCGGCCAGCGCACGCATTTCGTCCTCGCCGGGGTAGATCAGCAGCTGTCCGAGGTATTGCACGCGTTCCTGGATCCATCCGGTGAGCATTGCGGAGCCGGCGAGCCCGCCGGTCAGCACCACGGCGTCGAGCGCGCCTTTGAGCACGGTGGCCATGGCGCCGATCTCTTTCGAGATCTGGTAGGCCATCGCTTCGAAGACCTCGCGCGCAAGCGCGTCGCCGTCGGCGATCCTGCGCTCCACCTCCGTGGCCTGCGGCGTGCCGAGGTAGGCTGTCAGCCCGCCGCGGCCGCGTACCAGGGAGCGAATCTCTGCCTCGGAATATGTGCCGGAGAAACAGAGCGCGATGAACTGCTGCAGCGGCAACCCGCCGGTCCGTTCGGGAGAGAAGGGACCGTCGCTGTTGGCGTCGTTGACGTCGATGATCTTCCCGCCGAGCACCGGCGCCACCGAGATCCCGCCGCCAAGGTGTGCCACAACCAGCCGTATCTCTCCAAGCGGGCGCCCAAGCTCCGTCGCAGCCCGCCTGGCGGCGGCATGGATATTCAGCGCGTGGGAAAGGCTGCTCCGCTGGATCAGCGGGTGCCCGGAGTAACGCGCGAGCGGTTCGATCTCATCCACAGAGACCGGGTCTCCCACATACGCCTGGCAGCCATGCTCGCGGGCCAGCGCATCGGCCATTGCGCAGCCCAGATTGGAGGCATGCTCTCCCTGCAGGTTCGCGCGCGCATCGGCAAGCATGCGGTCGTTCACCCGATAAGTCCCTCCTTGCACCGGGCGCAGCAGGCCTCCCATCGCCACGACCGCCGAGAGAGGGGCATGTACCTCAGACCGGATCCAACGACGTATGCCTTCCATCCGGAAGTCAAACTGCTTCCATATGCCGGCGAAGGAATCGAGCTCGGCACTCTCATACCGCACCGTCAGGGCTGATCTGAGGATTTGACCTTCAAACAGGGCCAGTTTCGTGCTGGTAGAACCCGGATTGATGACAAGTATGTGAGGGGGCATGTCGCACGATAAGGAAGCGAGCGGGAAAAAGCAACCTGCAAGAGTGCAATCGCCACAGATGAGCACCGATTCGGGACGAACACAGGTGGCCGTTATCTCCCTCTCTTTGCTCTGGGAACCGCGCATGCCGAAATAGAGTTGTTTAGAAGAAGATTCTTGGCCCGGATTCCATCTTGACTTGCATTGTCAGCCAGAGGCCTCCCGGATGATCGGCGAGACGATTTCCCACTTCCAGGTGATTGAGAAACTCGGTGAGGGAGGGATGGGCGTTGTCTACAAGGCCCGGGACCTCAACCTCGGCCGCACCGTAGCCCTGAAATTTCTTCCCCACCTCTCTGCCTCAAGCGAAGTGGAGAAACAGCGCTTTCACCATGAAGGGCGCGCTGCCTCTGCCCTGAACCATCCCAATATCACTACCATCTACGAGAGCCAGGAAGCCAACGGACAGATCTTCCTTGCCATGGAATATGTCGAGGGAGAGACCTTGAAGCAGCGGCTCGCCAGAAATCCCGTTACCGTGCAGGCGGCGCTCGACATCATCATCCAGATCTGCTCGGGGCTTG
>JAGDMJ010000031.1 GCA_017860555.1 Bacteroidota bacterium | reverse complement strand
AGGTCATCCTGACCAGGATCGAGACCTCGCCCGAGGACATCAAGGGCATGGACGCCGCCGAGGGCATTTTAACGGCACGGGGAGGCATGACGTCCCATGCCGCACTGGTGGCCCGGCAGATGGGCAAGGTGTGCGTTGCCGGGTGCGCCGCGCTCGAAATTGACTATGCAACCCATACCATGAAGGTAAAGGGAAAGGTGGTTCGGGAAGGGGACTGGATCTCGCTTGACGGGACGACCGGCGAGGTGATCGAGGGAAGGGTCGCGACGAAGGCGTCCGAGGTTCTGCAGGTGCTGATCGAGAAGACGCTGGCGCCGGAAGATGCCCCGGTCTATCAGTTGTACGCGAAGCTGATGTCATGGGCGGACAAATACCGCCGGTTGAAGATCCGTACCAACGCGGACCAGCCGGACCAGGCGTTAAACGCCGTGGCGTTTGGCGCGGAAGGTATCGGCCTCTGCCGCACCGAGCACATGTTCTTTGGCGAAGGGAAGATCGGCCCGATGCGCGAAATGATTCTTGCCGATACCGTGGAAGCGCGGAAGGCCGCGCTGGCCAAACTGTTGCCGCTGCAGCGTGAGGACTTCGAAGGGATCTTCGAGGCCATGAACGGGCGGCCTGTCACCATCCGGACCATCGATCCTCCGTTGCACGAATTCGTGCCTCACGAAGAAAAGGCGCAGCGTGAACTGGCACAGCAGATGGGCATCAGCTACGAAAAGGTGCACCAGCGCGTTCAGAGCCTCCACGAGTTCAATCCGATGCTTGGGTTCCGCGGATGCCGGCTGGGCATCATCTTCCCGGAGATCACCGAAATGCAGTCGCGCGCCATCTTCGAGGCTGCCGCGAACATTCAGAGCAAGGGCATCAAGGTGGAGCCAGAAGTCATGATCCCGCTCGTGGGCAACGTGAAGGAGCTTGCGCATCAGGAGAAGATCGTGCGGCAGGTCGCAGCCGATGTCATGAAGGAGAAAGGGGTCAAATTCAAGTACCTTGTGGGCACCATGATCGAGATCCCGCGGGGCGCCCTGACTGCAGACGAGATCGCCGGCGTGGCGGAGTTCTTCAGCTTCGGCACGAACGACCTGACCCAGACGACCATGGGTGTCAGCAGGGATGATGCGGCCAGGTTCCTCATCCCGTACGTCGAGATGGAGATCTACCCGAAGGATCCGTTCGAGGTTCTTGACCGAACGGGCGTTGGCCAGCTGATGAAGATCGCCATCGAGAAGGGCCGTTCCGTGCGTGCGGACCTGAAAGTGGGTATCTGCGGTGAGCATGGCGGAGACCCGTCCAGTGTGGAATTCTGCCATCAGATCAACCAGAACTACGTGAGCTGTTCGCCGTTCCGCGTGCCCATCGCGCGCCTGGCGGCAGCCCGCGCCGCGCTGGCCGATGGCGGGGCGACCACGAAGAAGGCAGCTCCAAAGAAGGGTGGAAAGAAAAAGAGCCGCCGGTAATCACCGGTGCCGTTGCCGCTTTCCGTTGTCCGCGATCCCGCCCCCTCCGGGGGGCGGGGCGGAGGCGGAACCTGAGCATTCATTCTTGAGGAGTCTACGACCATGAAACTTTCCGATTTCAGGTACCCGCTTCCCCGGAACCTGATCGCCAAGTATCCCGCAAGCCCGCGCGATACCGCACGCCTGATGGTCATCAACCGGGCGGACGAATCGATTACCGGCAAGAAGTTCACTGACGTCGTTCAGTACTTCAAAAAGGGGGACTGTTTGATCGTGAACGAGACCAAGGTCTTTCCCGCACGGCTGTTCGGCAGGAAAGAAAAGACCAACGCGAAAATCGAGGTCTTCCTGCTCCGCGAGCTGAACAAGGAAGAGAATATCTGGGATGTGATCGTCGACCCTGCCAGAAAAGTGCGGATCGGGAACAAGATCTTCTTTGACGACGGCAAGCTCTGGTGCGAGGTCATCGACAACACCACATCGCGTGGACGAACGGTCCGGTTCAATGTGGCGGGGGATTTTTTCAAGATCATCGACCGCATCGGGAAGATGCCGCTGCCGTACTACATCAAGCGGGATCCGACCGATAGGGACAAGGAATCATACCAGACGGTCTTTGCCCGCGTCATCGGGGCCGTTGCCGCCCCCACGGCGGGGCTGCATTTTTCGAAGCGTCTCCTTGCGGCGCTCAAGCGCAAAGGAGTCAAGGTGGTTCCGGTGGTGCTCCATGTGGGGCTTGGCTCCTTCCGCCCCGTGGAGGTGGAAGACCTGACCAAGCACAAAATGGACTCGGAATATTACGAGATCCCCGAAAGCACGGTCGAGGTGGTCAACAAGGTCATCGACAACAAGGGGACCGTGTTCGTGGCCGGGACCAGCACCTGCCGTGCGGTGGAGTCGAGCGTCACCACGGACGGCCACTTGAAGCCGAACAGAGGGTGGACAGACAAGTTCATCTTCCCGCCATACGATTTCAAGATCACCGACAGGCTGGTCACGAATTTTCACATGCCCGAATCGACGCTGCTGATGCTCGCCGCCGCATTTGCCGGCCGCGATCTGATCATGCGCGCCTATAAGAAGGCAATCAAGGAAGGGTACCGGTTCTTCAGCTACGGCGACGCAACGCTGATCATATGATCCGCTTCATACCGCAGGATTGTCCATGAAGATCGTCGTCCTGGTCCTCCTGAACATTGCGATCATCGGGGTCTTCGTCTGGCAATTCCGCAAAAAGAACCTCCTTTCGTATTTCAGCGGCGGCCGATGGTGGCTCACGTGGCTTTCGATCGCCGTGATCACGCTGATGGACGAGTTGACGTCCATCTTTTACGCGCCGAGCGAAGCCTGGCGCTTCATCGGTTTTCACGCCATTGCTTTCATTGCCATCACCTCCCTGCTCATGCGCTTTCTGTCGATGCGCATGGTCGAAATTGCCGAGATCCTGGAGCATCATAACATCAAGGGAGGGGGGGTCTACTCGTTTGCCTACCTCGTTCTTGGACCGACACTTTCGTTCATCGCCGTCGCGTCCATCATGGTCGATTATGTCTTGACGGCCTGTATCTCTACTGTCAGCGCTGTTGAGAATGGACTCACCTTCATTGTTCTCTCGGACACGGCGAAACTTGCGCTCCAGTTCGGCGTTGTCTGGGGCATCGCGTTCCTCAACATCCTCGGTATCAAGGAAAACGCGCGATTCACATTCGGCATCTTTTTTCTCGTTGCGCTCGTTCTTCTCACCCTGCTGGCATCGGCGTTGTTTGAGGCCTCGACCCTGTCCTGGTCGGGCATTGGTGAGAGCTTCGTCTCCATCGGCAATAAGGTGTCCAGCCAGGGGGTCTTTGGCGGGTTCTGGTTCACGATCATCGGAATATCGAGTTGTATCCTGGCGTATTCCGGGATCGAGTCGGTGGTGCAGACGGCCGGACTCGTAAAAAGCTGGCGGGATATCGGCAAGGCCTATATCTTTCTGGCAGTGACCACGGGGATTTTCACCCCGCTCATTTCCGCCCTCGTGCTCAGCTCGGGCATCAATGCTTCGGAGCATGAGACGGATCTGCTTACGCAATTCGGGGCGCATCTGAACGGGGTGTACTTCGGGCTCCTGGTCGGCGCAGCCGCGAGCGTTGCTCTCATTATGGCCGTCAACACGGCGTTTGTCGCGTCCAGCGAGCTCGTCGAGCGCGTGGCGCATCGCTACAATTTCAACTGGATCATCAAGCCCAATGGCCGCCAGTCGCTGTACCGCGTCCATCTGATGAATGCGACGTTCTTTTCTCTCATTATCCTGTTGACCGGGGGAAGCCAGAGGATCCTTGCTGAGATGTACGCACTTGGCCTTGTGGCGAGTTTCACGATTAATATGGGGAGCCTCCTGATCTACAGGTATTTTACCGGTACGAAGGAGATCCGCGCGTTCAATACTTCCCGTGTCGGAACACTGGTGGTGTTCATCATCCTGGCCTCGTGCCTTGTGTACCTCTCGATCACAAAAGTGTATGGGCTCGCACTCTGGCTGAGCGTCACGGCATTCTTCCTCTATGTCGGGTTCCGCGTCGCGAAGCATCGCGCCCCGGAGAATATCCAGGTCGCCCAGACCGATACGCCGCTCCAGATGATCTTCTCGCTTGCGGAGGCCTCGTCGGATGTTCTCCATATCTACTTCAAAAGGCCGCTGGAGAGCGGCTCGCTGCCCGATCCGCATGTGGCGTTCGTCAGTTTCTATTCGCCGCGACAGGGAATCCCGGCACGGCTTGCGCCGAATCATTTCCGGTTCGCCTATGCGCGCCAGTCGCTCTTTGACAGCATCCTGGAGCTGCTCTATGTGCTGAAGTATGAGCTGCCGGACAGGCAGATCACGGTTCATTTCGGATGGCCGCTCTCTTCGTGGCTCGACCGTTTCTCGATCGGCGTCATGGTTTTCAGCATCATGAGGCTTCCCCGCCTGTTCCCTGAGTACAACTTCGTCATCGAATACTATGGGAAGAAGAATGCCTGAACCCCGGCACAAACTCAGGACCACGACGCGAGACAAAGGTGTGGGGGTTGTGATTGCTGCGGGCGGCATGGGGCGACGCATGGGGGGAACCCTCCCCAAGCAATTCTTGCGCCTGAAGGGACGTTCCATCCTGGAACGTACCCTTATGCTATTTCAATCCCACCCGGAGGTCCGGGAGATCGTGGCTGTCGTTCCTGAGGCACACCTGGAGACGACGGCATGGGCCGTCCGGCGGAGAAATCTCCGAAAGGTTGCCCGTGTCGTAGCGGGCGGGAAGGATCGCCAGGAATCCGTCTGGAATGGTCTCAATGCTTTTTCAGGGCCTCCGCGTCTCGTGCTGGTGCATGATGCCGTCCGCCCGCTGGTGCGCAGGAGGGTGATTGACGCGGTGATCAGACAGGCACGCCGGTACGGCGCGGCTGTGGTCGGCGTGAAGATCAAGGAGACCATCAAACAGGAAGGGGAAAAGGGATTCTTTACCAGGACTGTGGACCGGAGCAGCCTCTGGTCCATCCAGACCCCTCAGGGTTTCAAGTTCGACACGCTGTATGCCGCACATCGAAAGGCCCGCACCTCCGGTTTCCACGGCACGGATGACGCCTCCTTGCTCGAACGCTTGCGGGGCAGGGTCAAGATCGTTGAGGGGGACTATGATAACGTCAAGATCACGACAAAGGAGGATCTTGCGGTCGCAGAAGTCGTGTTGAAGAGGCGGCGCAGCAGGTAGAACCCGATTCGGCTTTCCAGAAGAGGAATACGATGGGAAAACGGCCAAAAACGGGTTTGGAGGAGGATTTTGCGTGTGATCGGACATGGCTCCTCTATAGATAGGGAGCGGTCAGTACCCTGCCGCGTCAGTGCCCTGCTTGTTGCTGTTGTTGCATCTCTCCTGAACATTTAGTATACTTAACAATCTTTCGCCACTCAAAAGGGGTAAAATGCTGCCAATTTTGATAATTGCCGTGCTGAGCTACCTGGTGGGGTCTGTCCCGACCAGCATCATCGTCGCGAAGCTGCGCAAGGGCATTGATATCCGTCAACATGGCAGTGGAAATGCCGGGGGGACGAACGTTATAAGGGTGCTGGGGTGGAAGACAGGGGTCTTCGTCATCCTCATAGACATGGCGAAGGGGCTTATCGCAACCATGTGGATCGCCCGGCTGATGCAGGGACCGATCCCGTTCGAGAACTCTACGCCCTTCGACGATTTCACGGTCGTCCAGATCATTGCCGGATGTGCCGCGATCCTCGGGCACATCTGGACTCTGTTCGCGGGCTTCCGCGGTGGAAAGGGGATCGCCACGGCCGGAGGCATGTTGATCGGGGTCGCACCCGTCGAGGTCGGGATCTCTTTTGGCGTGTTCCTCATCGTCTTTTTGATTTCCCATTACGTCTCGCTTGGCTCGCTCAGCGCTGCAGTTGCATTCCCCCTCACCATGTTCTTCCGCGAGAATGTCTTCCTTGTGGACATTGAAGGGTACCAGACGCTGATTTTCTTCAGTATCGCGATCTCACTGCTGATTATCTATACTCACCGTTCGAACATCCGACGTTTGCTCCGCGGCACGGAGAACAGGATCACCACGTTCCGTCTGTCGCGGAAAAACGGGAATCTCGCTTCAAAGGCGGGTTAACGCACCCTTAACGCTGAATGCGTATTGCCGTCATCGGGGCGGGAGGTTGGGGAACCACTCTGGCCATCCTGCTGTCCGAAAATTCCCATCAGGTTTGTCTCTGGTCATTTGCGGAGTCTGATGCTACGACCATGCGGGAGAAGCGGGAGAACTCCGCGTTCCTCCCCGGCGTACGCATTCCCTCTGCCATCGACATTACAAGCGACCTACTCCATGCTGTGGAAGGGTGTGAGTTGCTTGTTAGCGCGGTTCCATCACAATACATGCGGAGCGTTCTGGTACAGCTTCAGGGCCACCCGCTGGGAGACGTTACAATCGTCAATGTTTCCAAAGGGATCGAAAACGGAACATTGATGACGATGTCGGAGATGATTCTTGACGTTTTTCCGGGCCTGTCGGCGGGCAACGTTGTTACACTGTCCGGGCCGAGCCATGCGGAGGAAGTGAGCAGGAAGATCCCGACCCTTGTGGTGGCAGCCTCGAGCAGCCTGGAGCGCGCGAAGTTGGTGCAGTCTGCCTTCATGGTGCCGTACTTCCGTGTCTATGAGAGCAATGATATCCGCGGCGTTGAGATGGGTGGCTCGCTCAAGAATGTCATCGCCATTGCGGCAGGAATCATTGACGGGGCGAACCTGGGAGACAATACCAAAGCGGCGCTCATGACCCGGGGTATTGCGGAGATCGCGCGCATCGGCGTGGCGCTCGGAGCACACGTGCGAACATTCTCAGGGCTTTCCGGCATTGGCGATCTGATGGTCACCTGCATGAGCAGGCACAGCCGGAACCGTCATGTGGGGGTGGAGATCGGGAAGGGACGAAAGTTGTCGGAGATCCTCGCAGAGACAAAAATGGTTGCAGAGGGGGTAGCGACGGCCAACTCGGCGTACGAGCTTGCCCGCCGGACGGGAGTTGAAGTGCCGATAATTTCCGAGGTGCAGAAGATCCTGTTCGAAGAGAAGGACCCGCTGAAGGCGTGCTATGATTTGATGACGAGGGACCCGAAAGGAGAGGCATAAGCAGAAGACCGATTCCGGATGGAGGATGCATAATCTGCGATCCAGATACCGACAGAAATGAAACCGCCCGCTCGGGAGACCGAAGCGGGCGGTGGTGTTTCCAGAGATAGAGCAGCGGCTACTTCGCGAGCAGAAGTTTGTGCGTTGCCATACCTGAGGTACATACAAGGCATCCGAGCGACCAATCCGTCCCGGCTACCAATGCATTAAAAAAGAAAGCCCGCTCCAAGCACCGGAGCGGGCAAGCAAGGTATTCTGTCGACCAACACTTTTAGATAAACAATGGTGCCAGCACCAGCGTGATCGTGCTGAGTAGCTTCACGAGAACGTGCAGCGAGGGACCGGCAGTATCCTTGAACGGATCGCCGACCGTGTCGCCGACGACCGAAGCTTTGTGCGGGTCCGAACGCTTCCCGCCATGAGCACCGGTCTCGATATACTTCTTGGCGTTGTCCCATGCGCCGCCGGCGTTGTTCAGGAAGAGCGCCATGAGGATCCCGACGATTGTGCCGACCATGAGAAGTCCGCCGACCACTTCCGCCCCGCTTGCGCCGTGCACCGGCTGTCCCATGGCGTTGTAGAGCCACCGGAACACGAGCCCTACGGCGATAGGCAGGAGCACAACGAGCAATCCGGGCATAACCATCTCCCGCAACGCGGCCTTGGTCGCGATATCAACGCACTGGCCGTAATCCGGTTTCACCGTTCCCTGCATGATGCCGGGATTCTTCTTGAACTGGTCACGGACGTTGTTGATGATCGCAAAGGCCGCGCGTCCGACCGCCTTGATAGCAAAGGAGGAAAAGAGGAAGACCAGCACTGCGCCGAACATTGCGCCCACAAATACCTCGGGCTTGTTCAGGTTGATGCTGCCGGGGAAATCGGGCCAGTAGTTGCGCACTTCATCCATATACGCGCTGAACAGCAGAAATGCGGCAAGAGCCGCGGAACCCACCGCATACCCCTTCGTGAGAGCCTTGGTCGTGTTGCCCACGGAGTCGAGCCGGTCGGTCTTTTCACGAATCGCATCAGGTTGCTGGCTCATTTCCACGATGCCGCCCGCGTTGTCCGTGATCGGCCCGAACGTGTCCATGGCAAGGATGTACGCGGCCGTGGCGAGCATTCCCATCGTCGCCACTGCCGTGCCGAAGAGCCCCGCGTTCTTAAGTCCCGAGGCGTCACCGAGCAAATAGGCGCTGACGATCGCGGCAGCGATCACAAGCACCGGGTAACCAGTAGACTCCATCCCGACGGCCACGCCGGCGATGATGTTGGTGGCGGGCCCGGTCAGAGAAGCGGTCGCGATGGATCTCACCGGGCGATACCGGTATTCCGTGTAATACTGCGTGATGACGACGAAGGCGATGGAGGTCACGACGCCGATCAGTCCGCAAAGGAAGAAGTTGAAATAATACGCCTCTCCCAGCAGCCATCGCGATGCAATGAAGAAACCGATCATGGCGAGCACTGCCGTAACCATATAACCCCGGTTCAGCGCCTTCATCGGGTCTTCCGTGTCGTTCGTTTTGACTGAGAGGATGCCGATGATTGAAGCGATGATTCCAAATGCACGGGCGACGAGAGGGAAGAGGAGGACACCAAAGAGGGAGAGCCCTTGCGATTGGAAGACCTCCGCGTTGGCATTGTACAAACCGGCTGCCAGGATCATGGCGCCGATGTTCTCCGCCGCCGTGGATTCGAACAGGTCGGCACCGCGGCCGGCGCAATCGCCGACGTTGTCGCCCACCAGATCGGCGATCACCGCAGGGTTGCGCGGATCGTCTTCCGGAATCCCGGCTTCCACTTTTCCTACCAGATCGGCGCCGACGTCAGCCGCTTTCGTGTAGATGCCGCCTCCAAGCTGGGCAAAGAGCGCGACAAAGCTTGCCCCGAAGCCGTAACCGACGATGAGCAGAGGGATCTTCGTGACGTCGTCCGTCGCTCCGCTGGCTTGCACGATGGCAAAAAGGCCCGCCACGCCAAGCAAGCTCATGGCGACGACGAAGAAGCCGGAGACCGCGCCGCCGCGGAGCGCGGGCTGCAGAGCGCTATTCATGTCTTTCGTGGCACCTGCCGCCGTGCGAATGTTGGCGCGGATGGCCACCCACATTCCCATGTATCCGGCGGCAACCGAGCATGCCGCACCAAGGACGAACGAGAGGGTCGTCCAGAGCGCGAGGGCGCCGGGGGTCGCGGGGTCATGCGGATTATGCTCGCGGACGAACGCGTACAGGATGTAGATCAGGCAGGCGAGGGCGATGGCAAGATAAATGATCGTTCTGTTCTGCCGGCGCAGGAACGCCTCGGCGCCCGACTTGATGGCGTCCGAGATCTCCCGCATTTTTGGCGTGCCCGTGTCCCTTTTCATGACATCACGGGTCAGGTACGCGGCAAACAACAAGCCCAGAACGCTTATGCCCAGGATCAGGATTAGGTTTATTTCCATATGAACCGGATTACTCCTTTCTATCGAATGTGATCAACGAGCGGAGTGCAGCATGGTGAGCGCGATACCCCACGCTCTCTTCCCGGATGGGATGAAAGGATCTCGTGTGGAGCGTAAGAATATACAAAAAAAAGTCTAAAAAAGAACCCAGAATCATCGACTTTTTGATGCGGCAAAGAATCGCCAGAGATAATACGCAGGAATCCCGAGCAGCACGATGACGACTCCGGGCCAGGTGTAGCGAGGTTTCAGAATAAGGAGATCAACCGCGATGGCGGCGGCCGCGAAAACGTAGAGTGCGGGAAGGAGAGGATAACCGACGGCGCGGTAGGGGCGCTCTGCGTCCGGTTGCGTTCGCCGAAGGATGAAAATCCCCCCGACTGTGAGAATATAGAAAATCAACACCGCAAAGATGACGTAATCAAGCAAATCCCCATAGGTGCCGGTCAGACAGAGGACACTCGCCCAGACGGCCTGGACCCCGAGGGCAATAGCCGGAACTCCTTTTCTATTGAGGACGCCTGTTCCGGCAAAGAAAAGCCCGTCCCGGGCCATTGCGTAGTACACCCGTGCTCCGGAAAGGATCAAGCCGTTATTGCAGCCAAACGTCGAGATCATTATCAGGATCCCCATGATCACCGCAGCGGGTGCTCCGAACATCTGCGTCGCCGCTGCGGTCCCCACCCGATCCTGAGCGGCAAATTGAATTCCCCGCCCGAGGACATCAGCCGCCTCCGGGGTTCCCCGGAGGGGGAGGATAAGAATGTACGATATGTTTGCCAGGAGATACAGAAGAATGACGAGGCCCGTCCCGAGGGCCAGGCTGAGGGGGATAGTCCTCCGGGGGTTTACCACCTCCCCGGCAGTAAAGGTAATGTTGTTCCAGGCGTCGCTGGAGAAAAGGGAGCCCACCATGGCTACTCCGATGGCCGCGACGAGCGCGAGACCGGAGAGCGATTCAATGCTCACGCCTCCTCCCTCTGCCGCCCGGACCCGGATGGTCTCCCAGAAGACCTCCGCGTTGGCGCTGATCGCGGCGGGGTTCCAGGCGATCACCAGTCCCAGAAGGATGAGCCCGAGCAGTGCAGCGGTCTTCGCGGAAGTGAAGATATTCTGAACCATTCTCCCCACGCCAATCCCTCTCATGTTGAGGGCCGTCAGGAGAAGGATGCTGGCGATGCCAACCAGCTGCGCGGCCGAAACGGGAAGACCGGCAATGGAGACAAGGACATTGTCTTCGCCGGCGGAGGGAACGAGCACTGCTGTGAATTTGGCAAAGGCGACCGCAACGGCCGCGATCGTGCCGGTCTGAATAACGAGGAAGAGGGTCCAGCCATACAGGAAGCCCACAAGCGGATTGTATGCCTCACGGAGGTAGACGTACTGCCCTCCTGCATGAGGCATCATGCCTGCAAGCTCTCCGTAGCTCAGGGCCGCTGTGACGGTCACGAGGCCCGTGATGAGCCAGACGATGAGCAGGTATCCCGGCGACCCGACCGTACGCGCTATGTCCGCACTGACGATGAAAATCCCCGATCCGATCATGGATCCGACGACCAACATTGTGGCATCGAGGAGGCGCAGCTCGCGTCTGAAGACGGTGACGGGCTCTGCTGCCGGCGGACGGGCGGAATCGGTCATGCACCCTTCTCTGTTGTTCCGGTCGAGGCCGCTTCGGTGCGCTGGCGCGCGAGCACGCTATGGTATCGTCCATAGGCGAAATAAATGATGAATCCGAGTGCCAACCAGACGAACAGCCGTGTCCAGTTCTCCCAGGGGAGGGAGAACATGAGGAGAAGGCAGCTGAGAATGCCCAGGATCGGGACGAGCGGCACGAACGGCGCACGGAACGGGCGTTCGGCCTCAGGATGCAGATAGCGCATTATGAGCACCGCTGCGCACACGATCACAAATGCAAGTAGCGTGCCGATGTTGACCAACTCCGCGAGGACGCGAAGCGGCAGCAACGCGGCCATGAAGGCCACGAACAGCCCGGTGAGCATAGTCGACTTCCACGGAGTACGGAAGCGCTCGTGGATGGCACCAAAGAAACTCTGGGGAACCAGTCCGTCACGCGCCATGGCAAGGAGTACCCGCGGCTGGCTCAGCATCATGACCAGGAGAACGGAGGTGATCCCGGCGATCGCACCAAGCGAGATCAGGAACTGAGCCCAGGGGAGTCCTACCTGCGCGAAAGCGTTCGAAACCGGGGCATTGATGTCGATCTTATCATAGGGCACCATTCCGGTCAGCACAGCGGAGACGGCAATGTAGAGGACCGTGCAGATCACGAGCGAGGAGAGAATCCCGATCGGGACGTCGCGCCGCGGATTCCGGGCTTCCTCGGCGTGCGTTGATACGGAATCGAAGCCGATGTATGCGAAGAAAATCGTTGCCGCCCCCGCCAGCATCCCGAGCGTCGTCCCGTCCGGTGATCTCATGCCAAAGAGCGTGGTCCCGAAGAAGCTGATGCCGCCATAACCGAACGGAGCGAACGGCCGCCAGTTGTCCGGGTTAATATAGAAGACTCCCACGCCAATAACGAAGAAAACGATAACCAGTTTGATGCCGACCATGGTGGCGTTGAACGTGGCGCTTTCCTTGATGCCGCGGACGAGGATAAACGTGATGATCGCCGTGATGACAATGGCCGGGAGATCGAAGTAACTGCCGGTGGCGGCGAAATACCCCAGCTTCGGATCATAGTCGAATGGCGCGATCGTCAACGCGGGAGGCAGGTGGATGCCGAAGATCCCGATGAAATCCTGGAAATAGTGTGACCAACCATGGGCCACGGTCGCCGATCCCACCGCATACTCCAGAATGAGATCCCACCCGATGATCCAGGCAAACAGTTCGCCGAGTGTGGCGTACGCATACGTGTATGCCGAGCCGGCAACGGGCACCATCGAAGCGAATTCCGCATAGCAAAGGGCCGCGAAGACACAGGCAAGGCCCGCAACCATGAAGGAAAGAGTCAGGGCAGGTCCCGCTTTGTCGTGAGCGCCGACCCCGGTAAGCACGAATATACCGGTGCCGATGATGGCGCCGACCCCCAGACTGGAGAGCGTCACCGGTCCAAGGATCCGCCGGAGACGGTTCTCGCCTTTCATCTCTTCGAGCAGGAGACTTAGTGGTTTCTTTGCGAATAGCGGGTTGCCCATGTCTGTTCCTTTATGGAGTGGTGGAACGTGACTTCTTTTGCTCTGCCCGGTGCTGCAGGTACTTGATGACAAGGGGAAGTACGGAAATGAAGACGATGCCGACGATCAGGTATTCAACGTATTTTTCTATGCCCGGGATAAGACGCCCCAGAAAATAACCGATCAGGGTCATGCTCACGACCCAGCTTATGCCCCCGATGATATTAAAGAAAGCAAACCGGCGGTAGGTCATCTCGGCGACTCCTGCGACCACGGGAGCGAACGTGCGTGCGAACGGCATGAAGCGCGCCAGTACGATGGTGATGCCGCCGTAGCGCTCATAGAATTCCTTGGTTTTCAGCAGATGGTCGCGCCGGAAAAAACGTGATTGCGGCCGGTTGTAAAGCGCGTGGCCGGTGCGCAATCCGATCCAGTATCCCGTCGCGTCGCCGGTGATCGCCGCGATACAAAGGAGGATATTGAGCCAGACGATGTCCATCGGGACCTTCCCGCTTGCGATCAGAAGTCCGGCCGTCACGAGCATGGAATCCCCTGGCAAAAAGAACCCGATCAAGAGACCCGTCTCGGCAAAAACAATCAGAAACAACCCGATGTATCCTCCCCAGGTAACGATCTCTTCGAGCGTGGGAAGTTGAGGCAGCAACAGCGAAAAGAGATGCTCCAAGCGGCGGGTCCTTTTTCGTTAGTGAATACGATGCGTGAATGAATGTGAACTTTCCGGGTATCTACGAAATACCAAACTCATCTGCTGTATGTGGATGACGTGTGCTGGAAGGAGGTGGACCCCGATGGGCGGTTGCCCTGTCGCTGGGCCGAATATTCCTGTGGGTCGACGCGGTTCCGGGAGTAGAAAAAAGGCATGCTGTTTTTCATGATATCTGCCAAGATACGAGGTTTGCGACTAAGAGACAACTAAGAAAAGCGGGTTCAGGCCCTGGACAATGCGAACGCAACTCCGTTCGACCTCTCCGTCGCCATTGTCCCGCTCTTGATTGTAGCCCGCATTCCCTGTATCTTTTCTCCATGTCTGTTTCGACTCAGGTCACCACAGATCCGCTTTCACTGCCGGTTCAGTACATCAGGGGCATCGGCCCAAAGAGATCCGCCGCGCTGGAAAACGTCGGCGTCCGCACCGTCTTCGATCTGTTTTTCTACGTT
>JAGDMJ010000545.1 GCA_017860555.1 Bacteroidota bacterium | reverse complement strand
CAGACTAGCCTGGTCAGGGAAGCCTGGGTCAGACCACCCAGGCTCTACCTTGGCTCTAGCCTGGCTCAAGTTTGGCCTTGGCCCGGCTCTAGCTTCTCTGGCAATACCGGCAGTAGACCCAAACCCAAACTGCTTGCTCCCCACCTTTTTGATACCTATATTCGTCCAGCGGCGCCGAACCCGCGTGTAATCCCACAATCCTGATGTGATAATGGTCCCGGACACGCTCCCGAAGGTCTCGCTGGGTCATTTCCCTACTCCGCTCGAGGAACTCACGAGGCTCTCGGACCTCCTCGATGGCCCGAGGATCTTCATCAAACGTGACGATCTTTCCGGACTCGCATTCGGGGGAAACAAGGTCAGGAAGCTCGAATACCTGGTAGGGGACGCGTTGTCACGGCGCGCAGACACGCTGATTACCGCGGGAGCCGTACAGTCCAATCATTGCCGTCAAACTGCAGCCGCTGCCGCACGGTGTGGCCTCGCATGCGAATTGCTCCTCGGCGGGAATGAGCCAGAAGTCCCAACGGGCAACCTCCTCCTGGATAAAATGCTGGGTGCTGCTCTTCATTTTTCGGACGCCGGACGAAAAGGGGAGGCTCTTGAAGGATTGGCAGCCTCTCTCAAATCGGCCGGACGATCCCCTTATATTGTTCCATACGGAGGATCAAATGCGGTGGGCGGAGTCGGGTTCGTTTTGGCGATGCAGGAACTTGCCACGCAACTGACCGCCCATGAAATCTCCGTGGATCGTGTTGTCTTTGCCTCCAGCTCTGGAGGAACCCACGCAGGACTCGTCGTTGGCGGGGCGGTCACGGGATTCCGTGGCAAGCTGACAGGAATCCGCATCGACAAGGAAGATTCTCGAAACGAATCATACCGGGAGCTGCTTCCTCAACTGGCAGGCCAGATTGCCGAACTTCTCGGCATCTCTGGCACATTTCATGAGTCATTATTCGAACTGAACGAGGAGTATGTGGGCGAGGGCTACGGAATTCCTGGGAAACTCGAACGGGAAGCCATTTCGCTTCTGGCTCGCTCGGAAGGAATTCTCCTTGATCCGGTGTATACGGGCAGAGCCATGGCTGGTTTGCTCGGGCTGATCCGAAAAGGCACGATATCAGCCACAGAGCATGTTGTATTCTGGCATACCGGAGGCAGCCCCGCATTGTTTGCCTACCCTCCCGAAAGTTTTCTGTAGCCTGCTTTGAAAGAAGTACAAAAGTAAGAACTGTTTTGTAGCGAATTCTGTACGTTTCGCCTCTCTTTCTCAATTTCGTTCAAATATAAAGTATTTGTCCCTTGGCACGCGCTTTGCAATAAAGTGTACTCATAGTGCCAATGAGGAAGGGATCATGATGTCAGAGGAACGAGAAGATACGTCCCCAGGAAGCCAGGAACTGAGCAAATTCAGAGCCAACGAAATCGAGAATCAGGAAGAACAGCGGCTTCGCGACAATCTGAAGACTCAGGAAGGTGCTTTTGAAGACGCAGTGCTGCGTCTGTCGAGGTTTTACAGCCGGACCGACCGCCCGATGCTCGCGTTGAAGTACATCGAACGCCTCAACGCTTGCACGACCGAGCCGGAGAAGAAAGCCTTTTGCTACCTCTCCATGGGACAGCTTCTGGAACAGAACCGGGATTTTGAAGCGGCAATTTCTGCTTATTCCCAGGCGTATCTGCTCGAACCGGTCAACTCGACATCATGGTATTTCATTCATAACAACCTCGGCTGCTGCCTGAACCATTGCGAGCGGTACGAAGAAGCAGAGCGGTATTGCCGCGAAGCGATCAGGATTGATCCGACGCGCTACAACGCGTACATCAATATCGGCGTAGCGCTGGAGGGACAGGAGAGGTACGCGGAGGCAGTGCGGGCGTTCATCAGGGCGCTCAAAACTAACTCGTCCGACACCGACGTGCTGCAGCACCTCGAAGACCTTGTTGCCGATCATGACGAGATCGCATCGGAGATCACTGACATATCCGAGCAGATGGAGGATTGCCGGGAGGCAGCCCGCCGGCGCAACAGGAAAACCGGGGAGACCAGATAGTTATTTCCAAACGGAAAGGCCCCCCTTTCCGGTACCATGAGGCCACGGCAGCGGATCTCCACCCCTTGGGATCTGCCTGTCGTGGCCTTTTCTCTGCATCCCCGCCAAATACCGAGAGCGTTCAGCTTATTCACTTCCCAACGTTCTCGCTATTGCCACCTGCCAAGCTGACTATCACCTTGCCATTGTGAGTTCGGGCCTCTATCTTACGGGTAGTACACGTTAAGTCCACATATCAGGAGGGAATATGCCCATACGGAATTCGTCTGCGGTCTGGGAAGGGAATCTCAAAGATGGCAAAGGGAACATGAAACTGGGAAGCGGCGCATATGACGGCGCCTATACCTACGCGTCCCGCTTTGAGAACGGCAAAGGAACCAACCCCGAAGAATTGATCGGTGCCGCGCACGCGGGATGTTTTTCGATGTTCCTGGCAGCAGTGCTCGCGAAGGCGGGGCATGACTCCAAGCGCATTTCGACAACGGCACGGGTGTCGCTCACGAAGGGTGAGTCC
>JAGDMJ010000544.1 GCA_017860555.1 Bacteroidota bacterium | reverse complement strand
GCCCCTCCAGGAATTGCAGCTGACCACCGCCGGGGAACATGTGACAGCCCTGGAGATCACGGGGACGTTCGATGACTGCCAGCGGCTGGTCAAGCGGGCGTTCGCAGATCCCGATCTCCTGGCCGGGAGGAAGCTTACCTCGGCCAATTCGATCAATATTGCCCGTCTCGTTCCGCAGACCTTCTACTATTTCAACGCCGTCGCGCAATTGGAGCCCGATTCACTCCCGGTCGTCTTCTCGGTGCCAAGCGGGAATCTGGGGAACCTCACGGCAGGGTTGATCGCAGGGAAAATGGGACTCCCCGTCGAGCGGTTCGTGGCTGGATCGAACGCCAATGACACGCTCGTCCGGTTTCTGAAAACGGGAGCCATTGAGCCCGCTCCCGCGGTCCCGACGATGTCCTCCGCCATGGATGTGGGCGATCCTAGCAACCTGGCAAGGATCGTTGCCATGTTCGGCAACGATATACATGCGATCA
Source organism: Bacteroidota bacterium (assembly GCA_017860555.1). Lineage (GTDB taxonomy): Bacteria > Bacteroidota > Ignavibacteria > UBA10030 > UBA6906 > JAGDMJ01. The sequence goes on along the minus strand of JAGDMJ010000544.1, from coordinate 2,090 downwards.
GGGAACGGCTAGCAGGCTGGGCCGTTTCTGACCATGAAACTCGGGACAGCATGAGGTTCGTCTTCGAAAGGCACGGGTATGTCATGGACCCGCACACCGCTGTTGCCTTGTCTGCGCTCTCCAAATATGCCCAGGAAGCGAAAAGACTAAAAACCGGCATCGTGCTCTCCACGGCTCATCCCGCAAAGTTCGCACACCTGTTAGACGATGAGATGAGACCGGCAGTTGACATTCCGGCGGCGCTGAGCACGCTCCGACCGGAAATGAAGCGATCGATCAGGCTGTCGGCCGCGTTCGATGAGTTCAAAGAATTCCTACTTCAATCATAACTACTCTGGATGGAACAATGACAACAGGAAGCATACACATCGCGGTGCTCGGGTCAGGCAACATCGGGTCGGCCATTGCCAGGGGTCTCGTTCAGGCAGGGATCGTGCCCGCCGGGCATGTGACCCTCACCCGGAGAAAAGCCGAGCACCTGGAAGCGTACGCGCAGAGAGGGTTCAATGTCTGCACCGACAACAGGAAGGCGCTGCGAGAAAGCAAGTTCGTCATAGTCGCCGTGACCCCGCAGCAGCTGAACGGCCTACTGTCGGAGATCAGGGACGCCGTGGACCCCCGGCTTCACACCATCATCTCGGTGGTGTCAGGGGCGACGATCGCGGAGATACGCACGCAACTTGGCAGTTCCGTTGCCATCGTACGGGCAATGCCGAACACCGCCATCGCAATCCAGGAGTCGATGACCTGCCTGTCGACCGACGATGCCAGCACGGAGACGTTACCGGTGGTGAAGAAGATGTTTGACGCGCTCGGAAGGACTCTTGTGATCGAAGAAGCGCTCATGGTCCCGGCTACGGCCCTGTGTGCCTGCGGTATCGCTTTCTTTCTGCGGGCGGTCCGGGCGGCATCCCAAGGCGGGATCGAGATCGGTTTCCATGCCGAAGATGCGCTCCTGATGGCCGCCCAAACGGCGCGTGGCGCGGCATCGCTGCTGGTCCAGGGCGGGAACCACCCCGAAAGCGAAGTGGACAAGGTCACCACGCCCCAGGGATGCACCATCTCGGGGCTCAATCAGATGGAGCATCATGGCTTCAGTTCAGCATTGATCAAGGGGATTGTGACCTCAGCAGCGAAGGCGGCAGTGCTGTATTCGCCGAGAGTCCAGGAGAAGTGATGTGCCATCACCCGTGCTCTATCGAAAGGCCTTTCCCCCGGCGAACAATTCCTGATTCTTCTCATCGAAGGTGACCCGTTCGCCAGTGCGCAACGCCGCAATCGTCATGATGTCGGCAATGGAATGATTGTATCCGGCCATGATATCAGCACGGGGCGTCGTCCGGCTCCTCACGCACTCCAACCAGTTTCGCACATGGGCAGATGTTGTCTCATCCGTTCCTGGGGTGGCAGGCTTCCCCGGTTCGGAACTGGCCAGTGAATATGTCTCGACGATTCTGGCTTTCATCCCCATCGCAGCGGCTTCATGTGAGCCGAGCCCACCGAGCGGTGTGACGCGGTTCGTGTCGAGGTCCAGCGTTCCGCCGTTCGAATAGTAAACCTCTTTGATTCCACCTGCCGAATTATGCAGCCGTGACGAAAAAACCACCTGGAATCCCGAAGCGGGGTCATCAAACGGCCCGTAGTCGAAAACGGCACTCATGGTGTCCGCATTCTCACGGCCATCCTTCCAGACGTACACGCCTCCGTTCACAACGACACTTCTCGGGCGCGGAAGCCCGGAGAACCAGTGCACGGTGTCAATCTGGTGGCACATCCACTGTCCCGGAATTCCTGACGAATAAGGCCAGAAGAGCCTGTATTCGATATACTTGCGCGGATCCCACGGATCATCGGTCTTTCCCATGACAAAGCGGGACCAGTCAGTGTCCTCTTCACGAATGGCCGCAACCAGCCGTGGCCTGCGCCACCGCCCGGGCTCGTTGACGTTCCATTTCATCTCCACCATGGTGATCGGGCCGAACTTGCCCGATTTCAGGTATTCATACGCTGCGAGATAATTCGATCCGGAGCGCCGCTGCGATCCTATTTGCACGATCGCCTTTGTCTCATGGACGGCCTGCAGCACTTCC
>JAGDMJ010000543.1 GCA_017860555.1 Bacteroidota bacterium | reverse complement strand
CCCTTGTGCATGACCTGCTCACATTCATAGTAATTGGCGTTGGCGGCTTTGGGGGTTTTTTGAAAAGGGATGGGTAGCACATCTTCTTCGCTGAACGCTCCGTTGGTGTGCTCGTGGTACGCAAGGAGTGTGTGATAAGCCTGCCAGATTTCTTTCCACGGGTAACCCTTGCCGCCTGAAGCGAACGCAAGAGTGGACAGTTTCTCCACGGTCGGGAGTTCGAAATTCAGCTGCCGTGCGTTCGCCATGAGCCTGGCGTCCGTGCCATCCTGGTCAGCCCAGGCGTTCGGAGCATCCTGGTCAAAGACTTTGATCTTGGACGGTTCCGCCTGCTTCATGACGTCGTCAAAGAACATATCGAACGTACCCGAGATCAGGACCGGGTTCGTGTACTGCTCATTCCACTGTCTGATCCCCTCAACGTTCTCAAAGTGAGGGAGACTGAAATCGTAGCTGTCCTCCGCGATCAGGCACTCGTAGGGCCACTGTCTGCCCCGCTCATATTTGTCAAGCAATCCCGTGATCTCCTGCTCGGTGTACTTCGTGAGGCGGTCGGGGGAATAGTACGGGAAGCTTCTGAAGAGGGGCATCCGGACCGAATCTCCATCAAGGCCTTTCCAGAAAAAGACCGGCTCAGTCGATGCAGGGTACATACCGTCCACTGTCTCATTGTAACCATGATAGAAGTATGGGATATCAGCTTCCTTCAGGTAGGAGGGGAGCGTGCGCGCAAAGCCCACAACATCGGTAATCAGGGCTGTTCGCGACGGTGGGATGCCGAGCAGATCCCGAATGTACCGGTTGGGGGTATAGAACAGACGTGCCATGGACTCGTATCCCATCATCTCCGTGGAGACGGAGTTGTGGAGAGCCCCCAGTGTGATGCGTCCTTCCTTGATTCGCTGAACGAGCTCGCGGAGAACAGCAGGCGACTGCGCGCTAATGAATTTTGTCATCGGCTCGCTCGTCTCCACAGTCCAGCGGAACCGGTCGGTTGGGGCCCACGAATCGGTCTTCCGGCAGAAATCCAAGGCCATTTCAATCCCCATCTCGCGCACATCACGACGCATGAAATGATAGTAGTCAGCATAGCCGAGATCATGGTGGGACACTTGTACGTCGTAGACTTTCCACTTCCGCGGCGGGGCAAGGGCACTCTTCATGGAGGAAACGAGTTTTCCATCCATCACAAGGTGAAGGATGCCGCTATCGGCCTGTTGAATCAGTGGCACGGCAAGGAAATGTTTCGATTTCCCCCTGGGAACTGGGCCCACAGGAACAGTGATCGGTTTCTTCGTTCCAGGCAGAATGATCTCGGCTTCCACATTGGTCAGGCTGTCTTCCGCGGTGATCTCGGTCAGCAGGAGCTGGCGGTCGCCCGAGGGGGTCTTCCTGATCACCGAGGTGCTCCGAAACGTGTCACCGGTGAGAACCTGAGCAGATGACGGCCAAGCCAGGAGAAGGACCAATGAAAGGGGGAAGATTTTACGCCAGGCGCCGCTGATCTTCCGTTTCCTACAGGTAGTGAACATATGCGAGCCTCTACGGAGTATCAACGGACGGCAACCTCATCGACAAAGATCCAGGCCTTCTGGCCGGCACCGATATGCCAGTCGGGGCACGTCCGGCGCGAAAGGGCCGAAACCCTGATGTACCGTGCCTCTTGCTTCCCCAGGTTCGCAGTGAACTGTTTTGAAAAGACCCCTGCCGTTGTGTCCGGCACACTGTTGGCAATAGACGACACGAGCGTGAAATTCTTCCCGTCGGAGGAGACTTCGACATCGACGTGGAGCGGCAGCCAGATCCATGCATACCATTGCTGGAGGAAGCCGATGGTGACCGTGGAGAACGAAGTGTCCTTCCCGAGGTCGATGATTGCGTCGAGGTTCTCGGCTTCAAACCCGAGCCAGTTGCAGTGATAATCATTCGGGCCGTGCATGCCATTGGTCAAGGCTCCCGCTCCACCTGCGGCATATTTCTCGCTGCAGGGCGTCAGGAGGCGCACGTGCTTTCCAAAGGCGAGGTTTCCCTGAACGCTGACCCGCAGTTGCTGTTCTACCGATTGGTGATATTCGTCCGGGGAAGTTCCGCCTTCTTCCAGGCGTTGAATGCCTGCATGCTTCGCCTGTGCAACAAAATCCGAAAGCCTTCTGCGCATGGTAGGTTTCACCGTCCATTGGCCATCCTGTTTGTCGAAATAGCTCAAGTCCGGTGTCGCATCATGCTTTGAGATGTCCAGGATGGCGAACTCCAGCGGCAGGCGGGCGGTCTTAACCCGTTCCAGAAGTGTGGAGTCACCTCTGACCGCGTCTTCTGCCTGGTCAAAGAGCCTGGCGTATACCCCTATGAGAGAAGGAGAGAGGTAACTGTCAATCGCGTCGTAGGGATAGCCGTAGATATCAAGCCCTTTGCCTGATCGTTCGAGCGCATCGTGCATGATGTCGATATATTGCCGGATCTGTTGTCCCGCAAGGCCGTAATACCCGTAGAGAAAATCATTCATAACAGAGTCGATGTTGCAATCGGGATTCCATAGAAGCTTGGCGATCAGGTAGGTGCGTAGTTCGCCGAATTCGCCCACGTTG
>JAGDMJ010000030.1 GCA_017860555.1 Bacteroidota bacterium | reverse complement strand
TCCCGCATACTCGAGATAGGAAAAGAGGTAGAGCTTCCCGTCGATCTCTTTCAGATGGATGGAATAGTTCCGGATGTTGCATTCCTTCAACTTCCGGTTGATCGCAGGCCATGGCTTGGCGTGCAGGTCCTTGTAGTATGCCGTCTTTTCCGGCTTCAGCCCTGTGATCCAGGCGAACCGTCTGGGAGGAGGTTCAGCCGTACACCCGGCCAGGAAACCGGTGATGATCAAAGCGATGATCGGTTTCATTGGGTCTCTATCATGCTCACATCGTGATTTTCGTTTCATCTGAAAACAAGATACAGGACGACAAATGTCGCGAGCACGGCAGCGGCGAGGATCCGGTAGTTCCCCAGCGCGTGTCCGTGAGCTTCTCCCCGCAGGGGTTCATGCCAGTCCTCCCAGACGAGCGGGCGCGCTTCTTCTTTGAGCGGTTCAGGCCTCAGGAGCGAGGTGACAACCATGATGCCGCAGCACACAACGAGAAGATAGAAAGCTAACAGCATGAAGTCGTGGATGACATTGTGCATGAACCACGCAAAGGCTCCGGCCAGCGACGGGCTGTTCCCTGAGAGAAATGCAGTGATTGGCGCCTTCCAGAAATCCAGAGCAAAAAGGACCATCCCGATCGCGCCACCGATGATCAACGTCAGGAGTGCGGCTCTCCCCGTTGCCTTCTTCCAGAAGACTCCGAGCAGGAAGACTGCCGTAATGGGAGGCGACACGTAGGAAATGAGTCGAGCTAATCCCTCAAATATGGTTGTGTATTGTCCGAACAAGGGGGAAATCGCGATGGCGATCACAGTTGCGACGACGGTCGTGATCTTCCCGATCACGACGAGGCGGTGGTCGGTGGTGGCCGGCCTCCATCGTTTGACGATGTCGTAGGCAAAAAGGGTGGCGGAGGAATTGAGCGCAGCGGAGCAGGTCTGCATTGCCGCGGCCAGCATGGCCGCCGCCACGAGTCCTTTCAGTCCCATCGGCAACATCCGGGTCAGCATGAAGGTGTAGGCGTCCGCCGTCCGGGCCGGGCCTCCCCCCTCGAAATATCCCTGCTGCACGAGAGCGACGCAGATAACTCCCGGCAGCACAAAGAAGAAGACCGGAAGGATCTTGATGAACGCGCAGAAGAGCGGGCCCAGGCGGGCTTGTTTCTCATCGCGCGCCGCCAGCACCCGCTGAACGATCGTCTGATCCGCGCACCAGTACCAGATCCCGAGCACCGGGTAGCCAAGAAGCACGGAGTACCAAGGGAGTCCGCTCGGGTCGCTGGCCGAGCGGGCCATGCTCAGGAAGTTGCCCGTTGATTCCGGGATGCCAGGCTGTCCCGCAAGCGGGTGTGGATGCGTGGCAAGGGTTGCGGCGAGCTCTGACCAACCTCCCACTTTGATGTAGCCAACCAGGGTGATCGCAACCGCGCCCACCAGGAGCAAGATCGTCTGCACGCTTTCCGTCCAGACAACAGCGAGCAGGCCGCCCAACATTGTATAGGCGCCTGTGAGAACGCCGAGCGCGATGATAAAGAGCATGAGCGCCTCCATGCCAAGGACCGTTGCATCCGGAGGGATGTTCAGGATGCCGCACAACACCCAGGCTGCCGTGTACAGCGCCACGCCGATGTGGATGACGATGGCGGAGAAGAGGGATACGATCGCCAGGACATCACGGCAGGGACGATTGAAACGCCGCTCCAGGTAATCTGGGAGGGTCGGTACGCGCGAGCGAAGATACAACGGAGCAAAGAACAGAGAGAGCAAGATGAGCGTAAAACCGGCCATCCACTCGAAGTTGCCGTAGACGAGGCCATACTGGTAAGCGGTCTGTGCGAGGCTGACGAGATGAACGGTGGAGATGTTTGCGGCGAACATTGCCAATCCGATCACCGGCCAGGTAAGGGTATTGCCTGCCAGAAAGTAGTGGCTTCCTTCCCCTCCGCGCCGCCGCAGAAAACCCGCCGCGATACCAAGTCCCACGACGCCAACCAGGTAGGCTGCAATGATCCCCCAGTCCCACCGGCTCATTGCCTCTGTCATGGAAAGACCTTTGAGAGTATTGAGGAGTGGCCAGCAAGATAGCGGATGCCCGCCCAAAAATCAATCCAGGTACTTCGGAATCTCGCGTCCTGGAGATAATGTCCGAGGCGCACAGCTCCGGTTCAGGGAAGAAGAGCATTGACTTTGGCTCAACTTCCGCCTATGTTTCCAATGCTCGGCGTCCGTGCCGGGCCTCTTCTTCTCATCCCACAGCTCTTTACCTCGACACCATGATCATGAAAACACAAAGGGGCGGTCTTTCTCCTCTCATAATGCTGCTCATTGTCCTCCCGTGGCTGTTTTTCGCCCTTTCCGGTTGCGGGAAGGCCCGAAAAAGCCAGAAACAGAGTTTTGCGGAGGCTTTTATGAGCCCCCCTGACTCGACCCGGCCTGGAGTGTACTGGTATTTCATGGACGGCAATATCTCGCGCGAAGGGATGACGGCCGATCTGGAATCCATGAAGGCTGCGGGAATTGGCAGCGTCCTCTTCCTGGAGGTGAACGTCGGGGTTCCCCGCGGGAGGGTGGATTTCATGAGCCAGGCATGGCTCGATCTTTTCAAGCATGCGCGGAACGAATGTGAGAGGTTGGGAATCACCATGAAGCTGGGGCTCGGGCCCGGATGGACGGGAAGCGGAGGCCCTTGGGTCAAGCCCGAGCAGTCCATGCAGCACCTGGTCTCAAGTCACTCGGAAGTGACGGGGCCTCTCAGGCTTTCGCGAAAGCTTCCCCGACCCAGACCGAAGCAACCCTTTTTTGGCGAGAGTGCCTTCACGGAGGAACTCAAGAAAGAGTGGGAGGCCTTCTACGACGATGTTGCTGTTCTAGCATACCCCGCCCCAGGTGCACGGTCGTTTATCGCGAATGCCAATCTCAGATCATCGAAGGCGCACTATGGCGGCCTCCAGGCAACGAGGTCATACATCGACGATTTTGAAGAAAAAGCCCTGTACTACCGTTCGCCGTATTCCTCCTATCCCGGCGTGAAAGAATTCCTTCCCGCGCCTGCCACCTCTGCAACAGCGCCCGAAGGTGTCACGCTCGACAAGGACCGCGTGATCGACCTGACCCCATCTCTCCAGCCTGACGGAACGCTTGTGTGGGATGTGCCGCCCGGGAAGTGGATCATCATGCGGTTTGGCAGCACGAGCAACGGGTCGGTCACACGACCGGCCCCGCTCCCCGGCGTCGGGTTCGAATGCGACAAGTTTGATACTGCGGCGTTCAATGCTCATTTCGACAGGTTCGTTAAGAAACTCCTCCCTGGTACTATCACTTCATACGACCAGAAGAAAGCGGGGATAACCACACTGCATATGGACAGCTGGGAGATGGGAGCGCAGAACTGGAGCGCGGATTTCCGATCCGAATTTCAACGCCGGCGCGGCTATGACCCACTTCCGTTCTATCCTGCCTATTCTGGGTTCATCGTCGGGAGCGTTGAGCTGAGCGAGCGTTTCCTCTGGGACCTGCGGCTTACATCACAGGAACTGGTCCTTGAGAACCATGCCGAGCATGCGAAGCAGATATGTCGCCGGTATGGGCTCAACCTGTCCATCGAGCCGTACGATATGAACCCTACATCCGATCTTGACCTCGGAGCCGTCGCGGATGTACCCATGTGTGAATTCTGGCACAAAGACTATGGATTCAACACGTCATTCAGCTGCATTGAAGCGGCCTCCATCGCTCACGTACTGGGAAAGCCCGTGGTTGCTTCTGAATCATTCACTTCCTGGGGCGGCTTCCATTCATATCCCGGGAGCCTGAAGAATCAGGGGGATTGGGCTTTCTGCCTTGGGATCAACAGCTTCTATTATCATACATTTGCCCATAAGCCTTTTCCCGACCGGTATCGTCCGGGCATGACAATGGGCCCGTACGGCGTCCACTGGGACAGGGGTGAACCATGGTGGCCAATGGCCGCTGCCTATCACAAATATATTGCCCGATGCTCCTATCTGCTCCAGCAGGGGAGGACGACGGCCGATGTGCTCTATCTTACCCCTGAAGGTGCGCCTCATGTCTTCAGACCTCCTCCTTCGGCCCTCACAGGCGAAGCTTTTCTTCCCGACAGGCGAGGATACAACTTTGACGGTTGCTCGCCGAACATGCTGATGGCTCAAGCAAGCGTGGAAGGCGACCGGCTGGTTTTCAAAAGCGGTGCGCGATACAGACTCCTGGTGCTCCCTGCCTTTGAAACCATGACTCCCGGGTTGCTCGAGAAGATTGAATCGCTTGTAGCGGCCGGGGCGATCGCGGTCGGTGGGCCGCCGGTGAAATCTCCCGGTCTGTCGGGCTATCCGGGCTGCGATGAAGCGGTGAGGAGCTTAGGCGTGAAGCTCTGGGGAAGTCTGGAGACGCCAGGGACGGTGACCGGACGGCCATACGGAAAGGGGAGGATCTACTGGGGCGGCGAACTCTCGCGACGAGACTCAAGCTCCCTTTATCCGGGTTATGCGGCAACGGCGCGGCTTCTAAAGGAACTCGGCGTGGCAGAAGATTTTGCAACCACGGCTCGCCTTCGCTATGCGCACCGCACGACGGACGAGTTGGATATATATTTCGTTTCCAATGCCGCCGACACGGTCGTCAGCGCCGATTGCATCTTCAACGCGCGGGGGGGTGTTCCGGAACTCTGGGACCCTCTTACCGGGAAGACCTCCACCGTGCGGGACTACGTGCACCGCGGAGAAAGAACCACCATTCCGATGACCTTCGCTCCTTACCAGAGTCACTTTGTCGTCATTGACAGGACTGCCGAGGCGCCACCTCAAGAGAATGCCTCCGCCAGGAATCTCGCAGACGTCCGTCCGGTGAAGACCCTGGAAGGCCCCTGGCACGTCAGTTTTGACACTGCCTGGGGTGGGCCCGGAGATGTGACATTCGAAAACCTGCAGGAATGGACGACACGGGAAGAGGAAGGGATACGATATTATTCAGGCGTTGCGACCTACCGCTGCACACTGGAGTTTCCGGAAAACCCTCCCGCGAGATTGTGGCTTGAATTGGGAGAGGTCCACTGCGTCGCCAGGATACGCATGAATGGAAATGACCTGGGAGTTGTCTGGTGCGCGCCATGGCAGGTCGACATTACCGACGCGGTGACCAAGGGGGAAAATCACCTAGAAGTTGATGTAGCCAATCTCTGGGTCAACAGGCTGATCGGCGATGAAGCGTTGCCTGATGACGGGGTCAAAAACGGAAAATTCCCTGAGTGGCTCCTGACCGGCAAACCCCGGACAAGCGGAAGGTACACCTTCTGCCCGGTGAAATACTATACGGCCAAATCTCCCTTGCAGAGATCCGGCCTCATTGGTCCAGTAAAACTATATTCTGGAGAACCGAACTTATGAAACCACGTGTGTTTTTCGCGCTCCTAATGTTCGTGCTGGGGCCAACGGTATACGCGCAACATGAAGAACAGAAGTACTATCCTGATCCGAACCCGCGCATTCAACAGCGCATCGAGCAGTGGCAGGATCTCAAATTCGGGCTGCTCATGCACTGGGGGCCATACAGTCAGTGGGGCATCGTGGAATCCTGGTCCATCTGCCCGGAAGACGAGCCCTGGTGCGTGCCCGATACGATCGCGGACTATTTTGCGTACAAGGAGCGGTACGAGAGTCTGGGGAAGACCTTCAACCCGACGAAATTCGATCCCGTGAGATGGGCAAGGGCCGCAAAGAACGCCGGAATGAAGTACGTGGTGTTTACCACCAAGCACCATGACGGATTCTGCATGTTCGACACCAAATACACTGACTACAAGATCACCGGGAAGGATTGTCCCTTTCACATCAACCCCAAAGCTGATGTGACCAAAGAGATCTTCAATGCTTTCCGCGCCGAAGGGATGTGGGTTGGCGCCTATTTCTCCAAACCCGACTGGCATAACCCTGATTACTGGTGGCGTCAGTTCCCGCCTTTGGACCGCAATGTGAATTATGATCCGGAGAAATATCCGGAACGCTGGAACAGCTTCGTGAATTTCACCCACAACCAGATCATGGAACTCTGTACGAACTACGGGAAGATGGATCTGTTCTGGTTCGACGGCGGCTGGGTCCAGAAACGTGAGCAGGGAGCGGAGGGCCGCGCCTATGTCCCCGGTTTCCGCGTGAGGAAGGCCTACAACCAGGATGTCAAGATGGATGAGCTGGTTGAGAAGATTCGTTCCAAACAGCCGGACGCGATCGTGGTGGACCGGGCCGTCGAAGGGAAGAACCAGAACTACCTTACTCCCGAGAACATGGTGCCTGAAAAGATGCTGCCCTATCCATGGGAATCGTGCATAATCCTGGGTGGAGGATGGTCCTTCTCGTACAACGCCAGAATGATGCCTACCCGGCGAGTGATCCACATGCTTTCGGATATCGTTGCCAAAGGGGGAAACCTGCTGCTCAACATCGGCCCGGGCCCAGATGGAACCTGGTATGATGAGGCGTACGCCCGGCTTGAGGAAGTAGGGGCGTGGCTCACGATCAACGGGGAAGCCATCTACAATACCCACACCATTGCACCTTATTACGAAGGCAAACTGCGCTATACCCATGGCAACGACGGGTCAGCGTACGTTATCTACCTGCTCGGTGAGAATGAGACGCTTCCGCTGGAAGTACAGATCGATGGATTTTCGCCGGCCTCGGGAGCCAGAGTGAGCATGCTTGGGAAGAGTGGGAGCGATGCGAAATGGACCGCGAACGGCAAAGGGTTCAAGATTCAGATTCCTCCAGGTCAGGCGACTTCGCTCCCTTCACCGTATGCGGTTGCCTTCAAGGTCAGCCAGATCATGAAATGAGGGTACACGCACAGCTTCATGTGCCCGGAGTACGCAGTTCGCGATGACCCGAGAACAGTTGGAAGGTACGAGGGAAAGGTCCATACTAGATACGTGTCAGGACGACACGGGCTGTGGTCAAGAACAAACCTGGCCAGCGCCCGGTGCTGAGTAAAAACATCTGAGAACAATTTGGACCATTGCTATGAGCCTCAGCGCTCGGTCGTCCCGAAACTCTTCTATTCGGGACCTATTCCCAGGTCGGTTATAAGTCCTGACTAAGAACGTGTCAGGCCGACAGGGCAATATAAGGAGGACCAATGCTACACGATCCGGGCAGCTACACCGAGCCGGTGCTGGTGAAAGAAATCCGGCTCACCGACCGTGAAAAAACTGTCTTGCGCAAGCTGGCTGAGGAGATCGCCCGCATTGCCGCGTTGCCGGTTCAACGGGAAAAAGCCCGCCTCTGGACTCTACTGAATGACCTGAAATCGGTGCGCCCTATGGTCTGGATCAATGAGATCCCCTGGCATCAGATGAATGTCAACGATGAACTGACGCTTCAGACGACCGATCCCTGGGCCAGAGATCTGGAACAACGGCTGCGAAGGCAGATCTATGAGTGGAAGCATATGCCCGCAGATATGATCGTCAGTGATTTTCTGGAATGCCCGCTCGCCATCCACAGCACCGATTTTGGCATCGTCGAAGAGGTGGATATCGCTCGGACTGACGAAAAAAGCGATATCTATTCCAGGCACTTCAAGGTCCAGATCAACGAGCCGGAAGATATCGACAAGATCAAGATGCCCCGCCTCACCCATCACGGCGAGACAACGGCGGTGGTCCATGAAACCATGCTGGCGCTTTTCAAAGACATCATGCCGGTGAAGAAAGTGGGACAGACGCATATCTGGTTTACCCCCTGGGACTATCTGGTCCGGTGGTGGGGTGTGCAAGAGATGATGTTGGACCTAGTAATGCGGCCCGACATGGTCAACGCCGCCGTGGAACGAATGGTCGATGCGTGGACCGTCGAGCTTGACCAGTTCGTCGCTCAGAACCTCCTCTCGCTGGACTGCAACAATACCCGGATCGGTTCCGGCGGATATGGTTACGTCACCGAATTACCGGGGGACAGGTACGATCCGACGACGGTGATGCCGCACAACATGTGGGGATGCTCCAATGCCCAGATCTTCGCGCAGGTCTCATCCGAAATGCACTGGGAGTTCGCGCTGAAACATGACATGCGGTGGCTGGAGCGATGGGGACTCACCTACTACGGATGTTGCGAGCCGCTGGACGGCAAACTGGACATCCTGAAGAGAGTTCCCAATCTGAGAAAGATCTCGGTCAGTCCGTGGGCGAATCTCGAGACGATGATCCGTGATGCAGGTCCCAGATACGTCCTGAGCATCAAACCCAGTCCCGCGATATTTGCCGAAGAAACCTGGGATCCCGGAAACGCCAAAAGGATCCTTGAGAACATCATCAACAAGACCCGGGGAGCCTGTCATGTGGAGTTGATCATGAAAGACATTTCCACGGTAGGATATCATCCCGAACGACTCTGGGCATGGGAAAAGATCGCCATGGAGGTGGTAGAGGGGGGATTGTCGTGACGGATAGTTTGTCATCAATGAGCTCAGAAGGATACTGACATATGAAAACCAGAGTAGGGTTGTTCGGTATCGGCCTTGACACGTATTGGGCACAGTTCGATGGTTTGCTGGACCATCTGAAGACCTATCAGAAACAGATCCATGAAAAGATCGAGGCGTTCGGCGTGGAGGTAGCGGATGCCGGGATGGTGGACAACCCGGTCAAGGCGCGTGAAGCGGCCGATTATCTGAAATCGCAGGATGTAGAGATTGTGTTCCTGTATGTCTCCACCTACGCATTGTCCTCGACAGTGCTCCCGGTGGCCCAAAAGGTGAAAGTTCCCATGGTGATCCTGAACCTGCAGCCGGTTGCGTCATTGGACTATACGTCGTTCAACAGGCTGGGCGACCGGGGGAAAATGACAGGGGTATGGCTTGAGCACTGTCAGGCATGCTCCGTCCCCGAGATCGCCAGTGTGTTCAATCGCTCCGGCATTCGGTATGATTTTGTTACAGGGTATCTCCAGGACGAAAGCGCCTGGGCGGAGATCAAGGCCTGGGCGGAGGCTGCTCGGGTGGCAGCGGCGATGCGCAAGAACCGACTGGGTGTATTGGGCCACTACTACGGCGGAATGCTCGATGTTTATACCGATCTCACAAAACAATCGGCCCTGTTCGGCACGCACATGGAGCTGCTCGAGATGTGCGAGCTGAAGAAATTTCGCGACCAGGCCACCGAAACCGATGTGGCTGCAAAGACCCGGGAATTTCAAGAGGCCTTCGATGTGTCTCCCGAATGTGAGACGGCTGAGATCGAGCGCGCGGCACGGACCTCGGTGGCTCTTGACAGGCTGGTACAACACCACAACCTCGGTTCCATGGCGTACTACTATGAAGGGGAAGCGGGCAACGACTACGAAAACATCGTCACGTCAGTGATCGCTGGAAACACGCTGTTGACCGGCAGGAATATCCCTGTGGCCGGGGAGTGTGAGGTGAAGAACGCGCAGGCGATGAAGATCATGGCCGAGTTCGGCGCGGGTGGCTCATTCTCGGAGTTCTACCTTATGGATTTCAACGACGACGTCGTGATGCTGGGGCACGATGGACCGGCGCACTTCGCGATTGCGGAAGGGCGAGTGCGATTGGTGCCGCTGCCCGTGTATCATGGGAAACCGGGGAAAGGCCTGTCCATCCAGATGTCGGTGAAGCATGGTGCAGTGACGCTCCTCTCGGTGGTGGAGGGAAAGGAAGGCGTCTTTCTGCTCGTTGCCGAGGGGGAATCGGTGCCCGGGCCGGTGATGGAGATCGGCAATACGAACAGCCGGTACCGTTTCTCGATCGGCGCGCGGCACTTCATCAACGACTGGTCGAAACAGGGCCCCGCGCACCATTGCGCGATCGGCGTGGGACATATCGCCAACAAGATCCAGAAGCTTGGAAAGATCCTGGGCATCGATGTCATGAGGGTGTGCTGAAGTTTCCGATTTCACTTGATTGATCCGGTCACGTGCTCCGCTAGGGAGGTTGAACCAATGAAAAGACGCATCCCGGCCATTGTTGCTGCCTTCGCCTGCCTGCTGATCCATGCCGCGGCGGACGCCCGCGAGCCATTCAGCGCTTATGACCGAGCGAGGCTTCATCCCATTACGAATGACCGCCCTGCGGTGAATTTCTTCGAAGGGGCGCTCCTGGGGAACGGGGGCCTGGGTGTTGTGGTGACTACGCGGCCCGATGGCGTGCTGCTCTACTTCGGCCACAACAACGTCTGGGACATCCGGGTGGCGGAGAACAACAGGGAAAAGATTGGTACATTCAAGGAGGTCTTTGAAAAGGTCAAGAAAATCCCGGATACCCTGTCCACGCTTGATCAGGATCCGTGGTATGCGGCCTACGCCGAGATAGCCCGGGACAACTACGCGAAACCTTATCCACGCCCGTTCCCCTGCGGCGCGATGTTGCTGGGCTTCGACCGCAGGAATGCCGAGATGATCGGCCATAAGCTCGACATCTCCAACGGCCTGTGCGAGGTGTATCTTCTCACCGACCATAGGAGGATCACGCTCCAGATCTTCGCCGACATGGGGAAAGACCGGGTCTGGATGCGTCTTGTGGATGGCCAGGGGAAGCTGTGCGCGAGCATCTTTGACCGCGTCCGCATCCTCATCGATCCTTCGACTCCCAAAGAATTCCCCAGGGCAAAGCTCGAGGAAATGCTTCCCGAAGGGCTGCTCGCCTTCCGGCAGACCCTGCCGTACCAGGAGCCGGAGAAATATGACACGACCAAAGGACACCCGAAAGACAGGGCCTTCCGCCTTGTGGTGGCCGTCAACGGCCCGCTGCAGAAGACCAGCCGGATCGATTGGAACGGGAACAGGGTGGGCATGTCTCCCCTGGAAGCGAGCCTGGCAACTAAGGACGCTTTCCTGGGCTGCGTTACGCTCCAGGAAGGGCTGAGCAAGAATATCAGCCCCTGGCTGTCGGGCGTTGCCGTGCCGCGCCTGGAAGACCTGCAGGCTTCGTTGAACGGGAGCATGGCGGCCTGGACGGAGTTCTGGGGCAAATCAGGGGTGAGGCTGAGCGACGAGTTCCTGGAGAGGATCTGGTACCGCAATCTGTATTTCCTGAACTGCGCGGCGAAGGATGGGGCCACCACGCCGGGGCTCTTTGCCAACTGGAGCTACAATGACATCGGCACGGCATGGCATGGTGATTACCACATGAACTACAACACCCAGCAGCCGTTCTGGGCGACGTTCTCGAGCAATCATCTGGAGAAGAACCTCCCGTATGTCAACCTGATCGAATTCCTGATGAGCGTCAGCACCCGCTGGGCAAAAGAATACTACGAGTTGCCCGGCGCGTATTTTCCCCATAGCGCCTATCCGGTGGACATGACCATGAACCCGTATCCGGTCCCGCACTGGGGATGGGAAGTCTGCGAGACTCCATGGGCGGTGCAGGGATTGTGGTGGCATTATCTTTACTCCGGTGACCGCGAGTTCTTGAAGGCCCGTGCGTATGGTCCCATCAAGTCGGCGGTGGAATTTCTGGTGGCATACATGAAGCGGCCGGAGGCAAAGGGACCGCAGTGGAAGGACGACAAATACCATATCTTTCCCACAGTGCCTCCCGAGTTGTACGCGCTGCGCCCGGGTTTTAAGTACAACTACGACTGCAACGTAGACCTCACTCTGACGAAGTTTGTCTTCAAGGCTTTTACCGAGGCCGCCAGGGTCCTGAACCTGGAAGCGCAGGAAAAGACTCTGCTCTCTGATGTGAAAGACATCCTGTCACACTTCCCCGAGTATCCCACAGCCACATCGGAGAAATTCGGCAAGGTACTCGTGTCGGTACCCGACGAGCACGATCAGGTTGTGTACAATGTCCCGAATGCATTGATCACGGTCTTTCCGGGGGAAGATCATGGCCTCCATTCGGACTCGGCGACGATGAAGTTGTTGAAGAACACCTTCTGGAACCAGCAGAACGAGGGAGGGAACGACCTGGTGTTCATCAACCTTCAGGCTGCACGGATCGGGATGCTGGACATTGAGCGCTTCAAGCGACAGGTCAACTACAGCTTGCTCCCGAACGGCGCAGCGTCGGACCGGGTGATGCAGGTGCACGGGCGCTACGCCGATCAGGGGGGATACGATTGGATGGACAAGATGGGGATCTGGTTCGAGAATTTCGGGCTCCCGGTGGTGGTAAACGAATGCCTGATGCAAAGCTACAACGGGACCATCAGGTTCTTCCCCAACTGGCCCATGGAGAAAGACGCGGAGTTCCAGCAGTTGCGTGCGGTCGGGGCATTCCTGGTCAGTGCATCGCTCAAAGGAGGGAAGGTGGAAGAGGTCGAGATCCACAGCGAAGCCGGGGGTGTCTTGAAAGCCATTGTTCCCTGGAGCAAAGGGGGAACGATCAAGACGGGCAAGGGAGTTCAGGCGTTGAGATCTTCGATAGTGGAAATCCAAACCGTGAAGGGAGAGGTTATTTTGCTCAAACCGTGAAGCGCCTGGCATATGTCAGGCAACCCCTAACCCCTGTCAGTACACTTTCAGGAATTCCAGGAAACATGATGGAGCACCTCGTTCTCATCTCGTTGAAAGCCGCCGCCCTGCTGCCCATACTCGTCCTCTGCTCGTGCTCAAGGGGGAACCAACCCGAAGCGCCAAAAGCACAAATCGTTTATCCCGATTCCGCCCGAATGCAACAGGTGTACGAAGAGGTTAAGACGCCCTACAAGTACGGTATCATCATTCCTGAAGACAATGGCAACGCCGTCGACTGTCCGAGCGTATTCCGATATGGAGACCGTTGGTATATGGTCTACATCTGCATGAACAAGAAAGGGTACGAAACGCGCCTTGCCGAAAGTAAGGATCTCCTGAACTGGAAAGCTCTTGGCAAGATCCTTCCGTTCAGCGGCCAGGGGCATTGGGATGCCCATCAGGCTGGCGGCTACATCGCCTTGCAGGACCACGAGTGGGGCGGCTCCGCTGGACTCCAGAAGTATGAAGATTATTACTGGATGTCGTATCTTGGAGGAGCGCTTGAAGGGTACGAAACAGATCCCATGGCCATTGGAATAGCCTGGACAGACAACCCGGCAGAACCGAAGCCCTGGAACCGGCTCCCCGAACCGGTACTGACCCGTGACCAACCTGACTGCCGTTACTGGGAGAAGCTGACCCAGTACAAGAGCAACGTCATCTGGGACAGGGAGAAGAGCCTGGGCTCTCCATTCGTGATGTTCTACAACGCCAAGACCGAGAGCGGCTATGAACGGATCGGCATGGCGCTGTCCGACGATATGAAAACTTGGAAACGCTTCGGCACCGAACCGGTGATCGATAACGGCGGCGGCATCTCGGGAGATCCTCAGATCGTGAAGATGGGAGATCTCTGGGTCATGTTCTACTTCGGGGCTTTCTGGAAACCGAAGGCGTTCGACACGTTTGCCTGTTCCTTTGACCTGGTGCACTGGAGCACGTGGAACGGACCCCACCTGGTGGAGCCATCGGAGCCCTGGGATCAGAAGTTCGCGCACAAGCCATGGATGATCAAACATGAAGGTGTCGTGTACCACTATTATTGTGCGGTGGGCGAGCAGGGAAGAGTGATCGCGCTGGCAACATCGAAAGTTCTCACGAACAGGGCTCGGGGATCAGGGAACAGTGCACAGGGAAGACAGAGCTGATGATAGGAATCAGTCAGGGGCGTGTTGAAAGCCTTGGATAGGTCCCGACTAGAAGCATGTCGGGACGACAAGCCGCTTTGGTATTGTCGGACTGCTTGACAAGGAAAGTGGTGAAACAGACTAGCACCCTTTCGGGTGCTCTAAGGAGAATCGTTCATGAAGTCAGTGGGACGACGGCTTTGCCTGATCTTTTTCCTGGCAGCATCAGGCTATTCCGCAGAAATCCCCCTCCCCGACGAAGCGCAACTGCACTGGCAACAGCACGAACAGATCATGTTCGTTTGCCTGGATCCGTGCACCTGGCAGGGACGTGAATATGACGATCATTCCCTGCCGTTAAGCCGGATAAACCCATGGATGCTGGATACCGACCAGTGGTGCGAAACGGCCCGGCTCTGGGGAGCGAAG
>JAGDMJ010000542.1 GCA_017860555.1 Bacteroidota bacterium | reverse complement strand
CTCTATCTGCTGTGCAATCGCCTCATGTGGATCAGCTTTCCGTTCTGCACGGTTCCTGTAATGACCACCACTCTTCCCGGAGCCTCCTTGGGCAGCGGGCGGCTGCCGCTGAGCATGTAGAGTGCCCTCCCCTCGCGAACAGGAGCAAAGCGCTTCATGGTCTCCACCATGGCTTCGTCGGGATATTTCACCGCGAAGTACTGGGCACCAAACCTCTTGATCCCTGATTCCCGCGCAAGGGACTCAAGCACCGTTTTGACCTCGCCGGGCAAAGTTTCCTCAGACCGCTTCGGAGTACCGAGGCTGTTCCTCAGATTCGTGCCGGTTCTCGCTGCCCGTTCCCTCCTGAGCCTCCTCGTCCCTCTTGTATTTTGGCCTTCTCTGAACGCTTGCTTGAAAGCTTTCGTGCGGGCCAGAGCATGCGGCACTGCCCCGACAGGGTGTATCGAAGGGTCTCCAAAAAGATGGAACTGAACCATCGTCTTTAGATCCGTAGGATCAACGTGGGTATAGGCTTGGGCAAACCGATGCCGCGCTTTCAATGTCGCCTCTCCCAGAGAAGCGCCGTCGAGGACCTCGTCAATAAAGTACTGGCAAATAAGGTCTGCCTGACCATTTCCTTCGCTCGGGCCATAAGCGATCGTCGAACTGCCGAAAAACCCATACGCCCCATCCTTAAGGTAGGTGCTACAAATGCCGGGTTGCATGTCCGCATCTGCCGGGTCATAGAGCTGTGCCCCGTAGCAGCATTCCACCGCGATCACGGTTCCGTTCATGATTTTTTTTATGAGTTTTTCCGCCGAGTGAGCAATCGGATAGCTCCTGCCGCTCTGCCCGTAGAAACTGGGGTCTTCAGGGCTTCCATGGCAGTTGATGAAATGCACTCGACGACCGAGTTCGGCGTTCTTCCAACTCGGCCCTTTCGGGGGAGAGATGGCCATAGACGCGCTCGAACCGAAGATCTTGGTGAGGCTGAGAGCCGTCGAAGCTTTCCAGACTTCAGCACTCACGCTGAAATACTTTTGGTATTCCGATCGAGGGCGGCTCCTGTGCCGTGCCGCGGTCCCAAGCAAAGAAACGAGGTAGGCCGGATCACTGGAGCGCACCAGATCAGGAATTCTGCCCACCACGCGCGTCGGGCCGACAAAGTCACCCGGCTCTTCGCTGTAGGGGGCCTCGCAGGCATAGGGAATGTCACTGGGAACAACCTTGTCGTCATCCCCACCCGGATCGTAGGCAGGGTTCTTCAGGTCCTGGTGCGGGACAATGTCCTGCGCCCCCAGGATCATGATGTAATCCGGCTCATAGGCATTGAACAGGGCATCAACGGCTTGCTTGACCGCCCTCTGATCTTCCTTTTCCTTTACCGCCTCTCCGTGAACCGCCGCCATATCCGGCTCTGAATCGATGGCCACCAGCTTTATGTCGAGACCGCGTTTTTGATCCGCCGCGATCAGTCGTTGGATCGCCATATCAACCCGGTCGAATTTCTCGTCATACTTCTGCTTCAACGCCCAACGGTTGGTGATGATGACTTTATCCAGCTTCATGACTCCTCCTTTCCATACCCAGTCCCTGGCCACAAATAAGCAGTTCTCTTGCCTGCCCCACTTAATGTTTTCTTGGAAACCCACCCACCTCGGTCCGTACTGCGAGGCCTTGCCATTCGGTCGGTACCTTGGCCAGAACCGGACTTGTTGCCTCTGCCACAAAGACGACGATTTCCTTCTGACCGGCTGATCCGAGCGACAACCCTACTCCCACGAAACCATGCTCCTCTCTGAGAAACTTCGCTAAGCCGCGCTTGGCTTTCTGGAGTTCGGACGAAGATGATTGGATCACTTTTCACACCTCTAGGTCGCAATGCGCAGATTCAATCGACGGAGCACGCGATGGATCGGTATTGCGAAAGTCACAATCTCACTTCCTGCAAAGAGCAACGCAACAACCCGTCCTTGCGGGTCGACAATCGCTGACCCAGAGTCCCCCGGTTTGCTAAAGGACCCCGAAGTACCTCTGATAACGATGATGTCATCGACGCGAACCATTCCCCGGTCGTAGCTGATGTTGAAAACATCGAAATTCATTTCCCGCACAACGCCTTCAGTAATCCCGGTAGTCCTTCCTGACTTGCGGACAAGAAGCCCCAGGGAAGGATGACCCGCTCCCGTTGGTCTTCCTATTCCCAGCAAACTCCGGTCGGCGACTTCAGGATTCTCAAACTCTGTTGCCGCTGCATCCATCCAGTTCCTCTTGTTATTGAATTTGAGGGGGACATACCGGGACAAATACCCAATGCGGTCTCCTTCTCCGCCTTCGTCAAGCGTTGCAGGCTGCACCACCGCAGCACCCAGTTTCACCCTGTTTTCGCCGGCCAGTACATGATTGTTGCTCAGTCCGTAAGCGTGATTTTGATCCCCACGGTCGACAACAACGACTCCGAGGGTACCGCCAAAACGATAGTGGACCACGCTGAGCGGCAGCCCAACTGAGACTCCGCCCGGAACAGGACGGTGACGTTTCCTCTGGGGAATCTGAAACTTCCTCACGTATCCCACCCCTTCAATGTCCGTGGGGATTTCATCGATCTTCTCGGGGACAAGCTCCCCAG